>JAPYTM010000136.1 GCA_029941825.1 Candidatus Nitrosopumilus sp. | reverse complement strand
AAATTATGGCCTTCACAGTCTAACGGTATGATTTCTGTTTTCTTCTTCTTGCACCAGGTCCGCCAAATTTCTTTGGTTCTTTTTGTCTGGCATCACCGCTGATTAGATATTTATCAAATTCTGCTATTCTAATTCTAAGGTCTTCTCTAGTAGATTTTGGAAATGGGTGCTCTTTTGGTTCTTTTTTTGATTTTGTCCATCCTATGAGTGCTCTTGAAATTCCAGTTGCAATTGCACTGGCTTGCCCCATAAAACCTCCGCCTCTGACTCTCACCGAAATATCAATTTTATCTCTCAAATCCCCGGTAATTTCTAATGGTGCTAAAATAACTTCACGAGCAGTTTCTTGTGGAATCATTTCTACTGGAACATTGTTAATTCTAACTTTACCTTTACCTTTTGTAATGTAGACGTGTGCACTAGCTCTTTTTCTAGTTGCAAAATAGATTTCAGTTTTTGGAGTTGTCATTCAGTCCACCCGATTACTCTGCCTAATTCGCCCATTGTAGTATAGTTTGATGATGATTTTCTAATTTTTGCTTTTTCAAATTGAACTTTTTCTAGTGATTTTAATTCTTTTGGAGAACCAATGTATGCCCTTAGTCTCTTGTGTGCTTCTTTACCTGATGGTTTTCTATCAAATGGTAACATTCCACGAATCATTTTTGTGATCATTGTATCTGGTCTTCTATAATGGACTGGTCCGTGTTTTGGATGAATGATACTGTTAATTTCTAAAAATGCTCTATATTCTCTAATTGTATTGTCTCGTGTTCCACTAATCATAATTTTTTCACAATTAACAAGTGAAACTCTATTTCCTTTTAGCAATAATTTTGCAACATGTGATGATAGTCTTCCAGCAATATGGTCTGTTGTATCGACAACAATTGGTCTGTCTGTTCTAACTACTGTTTCTTGTTTAACAATTCCACTGGGTTTGTTAATTCTTCCATTAGCCAAGTAGTATCACTCCTTTTCCTGTGGGATTTTGTTTAATCAAATCTGCATGGCTGATTAGTTTTCCACCGCTTTCTAAAATTTTGTTAGCAGCAGAATTTGAAATTGAAAATGTACATAGTGTAATTTTATGAGACATGTTACCTGTTCCGAGGACTTTTCCTGGAAATACCACCGTATCGTTTTCTTTAGTTAGTTGACTGATTCGATTCAAGTTGACATCTCGTCTTGCAATAGATGGTTTTAGTGCATATTCTGCTAATTTACCCCAAATTGGAGCTTTATTTGCAGTTGATGCCTTTCTAAGATCTTTGGCTAGATGTATAACTGCTTGATTAGTCATGTGAATAATCCGGTTTAAAACCCAAATATAATGTGTATGCTTAGTTTGTTACTATATTTGATTACTCTATTTCATTAACCATATCTTTGAATTCAGTTATTCTATTTCCTACTTCTTCTACTCCTGCAAGAAGAATTTGTTCTGGACTGAGTGCACCTGTTGATTCTACTGTGAGTACCTTCTCATTATCTTTGTCTGTATCTGTAAGAGTTGAAATATTTGCAGAATTCCATTTAGCATGAGTTGTTCCACGCCCTAACCTTGCATAACATTCTATCTTGATTCTTTGACCAGGAGCTAGTTGAATAATTGGAATTTTATCTGAAATTGGTTTGACTGAATCATCTTCAGATGATAATTCATTTGAAAGAATTGTCCTTGTAACATCTGTATCTCCAGAATCTAAAACCAACATAACTTTGCAGTTTGAGCAACCAGTTTCACTTTGACAATCACATTTGGATGGCTCATTGAATCTAGACAAGTCTGTTTTAATTGGAATTAGTCCTAATCTATGTGCTAATCCTTCATCTGGTAATACTGAAGTATTTTCAATAATGTCTACTGTATCTATTGCAAATATTGGGATTCCGTTTAGACATACACGTCTAAGTGCATTTGAATATTGTAATGGTACGCCTTTTAGCTTTACAGCTATTTTTTGATTATCTTTACTAATAATTTCCAAGGATGACAAATCTTGAAGAAAATCTTCAAAATCCACATAAAAATCTAGCTAGTTTTATGTATAGATAAATACCAAATTATTGTATCTATTTTAGAAATGGCTGATGTTACAGTAGTACGATTTTCTCATGAGGGGGAAAAGTTTGAGATTATGGTAAAGCCTGATCCGGCATTAGAATACAAACTAGGTAAGAAAAAAGACCTTTCAGCAGTTTTAGTTTCAGATGATATTTACACTGATTCAGGGAAAGGCACAAAACCTTCAACTGAAAAATTACTAAAAGCCTTCAAAACTGAAGACTTGACTGAAATTGCCGAAATAATTATGCAAAAAGGCAATCTGAATCTCACAACTGATCAAAGACGAAAAATGATTGAAAACAAGAGAAAACAGATTGTTGAATTTATTGCTAAAACATACGTTGATCCAAAAACTCACTTGCCTCATCCTCCATTAAGGGTTGAACAAGCTATGAAAGATGCTAGAGTTTCAATTGATCCTCAAAAAAATGTAGA
>JAPYTM010000135.1 GCA_029941825.1 Candidatus Nitrosopumilus sp. | reverse complement strand
TCGCGACCTCTGCGTCCCAAACGCAGAATCATACCAAGCTAGACCACGATCCCAGCAAATCATACAAGTCACCCAATTTAAGCTTCACAGATAATCATTTTAAAGGCACACAAAAATCAAAAATGTGCAAACTGAAGATTACATCAAAGCAGGTAAAATTGCATCTGAAGTAAGAGAACTAGTCAGAAAAAAAGAATGGGTTGGAAAAACAGTTTATGAAATTTGTGAGGAAGTTGAAGGAGAGATTAAAAAAAGAGGAGCAAAATGTGCTTTTCCAGTAAATACCAGTATTAATGAAATAGCAGCTCACTACACAGCAGAGCCAAATGATCCAATTACAATCAAAGATACAGATTTAGTAAAAATTGATCTTGGTGTACAAATTAATGGATACATTGCAGATACTGCAGTTACTGTTTGTTATGATGCTCAATTTGATGGACTAGTTCAAGCTGCAGAAGATGCACTGGCAAATGCAATGTCTATGATAAAAACAGGAGTCAAAGTAAGTGATGTTGGGAGAACAATTGAAGCTACAATCAAACAAAGAGGATTCAAACCAATTGCAAATCTTAGTGGTCATTCATTAGAACAATATACAATCCATGCTGGAAGGTCTATTCCAAATATTTGGTCTATTGGAGGGTTTTCACTTTCAGAAACAGCTTATGCATGTGAACCATTTGTGACAACTGAACAAGGTGGAGGGTTTGTTAGAAATGGACAAATAAAAAATATTTTTGCAATAAATTCGCGAAAGAAAACAAAAAATGATGAGGCAGATAAATTACTTGATTTTATTTGGGAGAGTTTTAACATGTTACCATTTGCATTAAGGTGGATTACAAAAAAATGGGATGAAAAAAAGGCAAATGAGTTACTTCAGATTTTGATAAAGAAAAAAGCAGTTCAAGCATATCCCATTCTAATTGAAGTTAATGAGCAAAGAGTTGCTCAAGCAGAACATACATTCATTCCAAATGATAATGGTGTTACAGTAACGACTAAAATTTAACAAAAATCAACATATGGTGTTAGAAATTGAGTGAAGAAATAAGACCGTGTCCAAAATGTGGAGGGTTAATGTTCAAAGAACAAGGTGAAGAAATATCATGGTTTTGTCCTTCGTGTAATATTAAATTTAAAACAAAATAATAAAAAATTATTTTTCTAAAATTTCACCAAAAATCTTCTCAATACTTGCCATACCGTCACATGATGTACATTTTGAGGATTCAGCAAACAAAACATCACCATTTACAAATTTTCTTTTTCTTTTCATTCCACATTTTATACATTTTTCAACGGTATATGCAATAGTGATTTTTTGTTTTGAGAACATTATTGAGGTACACCTGCAGTATTACCAACACCAATTATCAATACAGATTGACCATGTTTAGTATTTTCTTGAATCATTTCATAAACCTGTGAGCGTACATTGTCAGCTTGATCAGCAATTTCTTTTGTCATCAAAGTGATTGCTTCTTTTACTGACTGTTTAACAACAATAGAGAAGATTGGAATTTGATGATTTGTGGCAATTGCTTCAATTTGAAATCTTTCAGTTCCGATTCCACCAATTGCAGCACCAAAACCTTGTGCCACAGATGCAGATTCTTCACCCTCCATTTTCAAAGCAGCATCAATCATAATTATTGTATCAATTTTATTTTTTGAAACAATTGTTTCTAATGCATCTGAGGGTCTTCCGACAGTTGAATTTGGGCCTTCAGCTTTTAAAAGAAATAATTTCCTACCCTCAAAATCAGTTTCTGAAAGAACTGTTTGAAACGATATAATTTCTTTTTTAGAACTTAACATCATTTTTCCTACAACCATTGGACCAATTCCATCACCTACTGGTTGTCCTGCTTTAAAAGCAGGGATTGCATCTTTCATAGCCTCTGCTTGCTCCATTATAAAAGGAAGAAGCATTTGTAGTGGTAAAATTAATGGATAATTGTTTTGTTTTTTTGCAGTCAAAAACATGTGATTAACAATTTTGTAAATCATTTGTAACGATGATGCAATTTCAAGTAAAGTCTGAACTTTATTTAATTCCAAATCCGAAACATTTGGAGAAAAAGATTTTACTTGTTCTCTAGTATAGTCTTCTCTTGATCTTACAGTATGTTGAACTTTGTCAACTATTCCATTAGGATCCATATCAACAGGCATTATTGTGAAATAATCTAAAAAGCGGTCAATTTTTTTTATCGGGTCAACAACAGGTTTTAAATTTATTTTTACATATTCAATTAATTCATTTCTAGATGTTTCTTTAAAATTGTCAAGTTTTTTTATTTCTTTTTTGATTTCACTTGAAGTAATATACAATTGAATTCGTTGTCCATAAAATACAAAAAGAATTATCGGCACAATCCAAATTATCATCATTATAGGATTTGTGTCATCACTCATTGAAAACAGCTGATCAAAATCAAAATTTGTGAAATTCACTAAACTCAAACTAGTTAGATCTAAATTAAATCATTCGTATGAATTTGTAAAT
>JAPYTM010000134.1 GCA_029941825.1 Candidatus Nitrosopumilus sp. | reverse complement strand
CGTAATTGAAAACGAAGGCAAAGTTTCAGTAAACAGTTTTGTTGAAGGGGCAATAGAGTTAGCAGAAGAAATGCACTCAGATGTATTAAGAGAGGATGGAAAATCATCTTTTTTAGAAACACATGTTTGGCCTGTAACTATTGATGTAATTCAACACTATCAGAAAACAAACAAATTACTCACAACTCTGCAAGTTGTTTCAGCTATTTTACATGACGTAATGGAAGACAACGATAAAATTTTAGATTTGAATGCTTCAAAAGCATATGGATTTGATGCGTATTTCAAACACAGATTCGGTGATTATGTTTACGATATTGCTACAACATTGAAAACAAAACCATTAGAAAATTATTTTGGTATAAATAATGAAGAAAGACAAACTGCAAGATTTTTCGAATATTGTACAAAACTTACAAAATCTGCATATGATGTAAAGATAATCAAACTCTCAGACAGACTAAACAATATGAGATTCATGTCCCAAATAGTAAAACAGAAAAAAGTGGAAAGGTATCTTAGAGAATCTGAGGACTTTTACATTGCATTTTCAATATTATCTCCCACTGTAAGTGAATTTTATCCTAAAATGAGACAAGCTTATGATGAATTAAAAAGTATCAAAGTTTCTGTGTAAACCTTAACCGTATTTGTAATTAATTCCTTTTTCACCACGAGGGTGTTTCCACTCTGTTTCTTGTGAACATGTTCCACAGTCTACACATCCCTCATGTTGGATAATGACTTTTTCATTTTCCTCAGTGTAACATTTTGCTGGGCATAGAGTTACCATTTTTTTCATATATTCGCTAGTAGGATTTAGTACTTTGATGTGTGCAAAACTATCATCATTATAATTCAGGTTTGCAATTCGATCTGCAATTGATGGAATGCTAGGAGAATAAGACGATGCAATTGTTTTTCCTAATTTTTCTGCTAATTGTATGGGTATTTTGACATAGGTGTCTTCTGATTCCATCATTGGTAGTAATTTCTCATATCCTAGAATGTTTGCAAACTTTACTGCAATGCCACGCATCGTTCCACTAGACATCATTTTGAGAATTGGCCCATAACGTGCACCAATAATGTCTTTTGGAACATCTTTTGCTGCATCAAGAAATATTTTTAGATAATCTTTGTCAATTTTTGTCATATCTGTGGTAAATGGACTCTCCTCTACAGATTTTGAATAGTATTCGCCAAGACTGTTCTCAGAAAAGTCATTTTTATCAAGAGCTCGTGCAATTGCATTTGCAGCTTTTACACCATCATCAATTCCAACATTAAGGCCTTCAATTCTTGGACCCACAAAAACTCCTCTTCCAGCTGCATCACCTACAAATAAAATATTCTTAAAAAATGGTTTTTTCATTCGACATCTCTTTCCATCTGGAACTAATTTTGCACCATATTCATCTTCAAGATAATCTGTTCCAAATGTAACTCCAAATTTCTCAGACATTTTTTCCTTAATAGATGACAATGTGGATTGAATATCTTCTGCATCTTTGTATTTACCAGATTCAATTAACCTCGTTCTACCACTAGGAGAAAAATTTGCTTCTCTAATTTCATACCAATTTTTAATTAATTTTGCTACGCC
This sequence comes from Candidatus Nitrosopumilus sp., assembly GCA_029941825.1. Taxonomy (GTDB): domain Archaea; phylum Thermoproteota; class Nitrososphaeria; order Nitrososphaerales; family Nitrosopumilaceae; genus Nitrosopumilus. Next base: position 971 of record JAPYTM010000134.1, on the reverse strand, counting down.
AAAACGAATTCGAAGTTTTTCCTCTTGGGGAAGATTTTTGTCAATTTCAGGTTTTACTGGAACTTCATCTTTGATAAATTCACTAACCATTGGATTTTTCAGTAAAGCATCAATCAGTGTGTATGGTTCAATTGGATTTGTTAATAATGAATCAAAATGATAGACAGCACCTACTGAAAGTGTATCACGATTAGTGTATAGGAATCCTCCACCAATATGATTTAGAGTTATATCTCCAGCATAAAGATGTGCAGCACCCTCATCTGTTGAAATACCAAATCTTTCATTAATAATTTCTTCAGGTAATTTTACTATAACTTTGACTCCTTGGTATAGTTGCTGCGGTGTGAATTTTTTTCTAGCACCAACCATTTCTGCAACTTCGGAATTTACTCCATCAGCTGCAATTATTGCCTTGACTTCAAACTCGTCTAATTCATCAGTTTGAATAATTAATGTACCATTTTCATTCCGTGTAATTGATTTCACATGAACTCCCGGAATTATTCCACCACCAAATTTTGAAGCAGATTCTTCGGCTTGTTTTGCAAACCAAGAATTAAGTTTGCCCATTAGTACTGAATATCCAAAATTTGCTTGATAATCATGAGCTGCTGTAAGATCCATAGAGTAAATTTTGTCTTGGGATGTTGAATGTAAGATGTATTTTGTGATTTTCCTCTCTACTGGTGCATCCTCTAGGAAATTTTCGTATAATTGTTCTACATTAGTTACTTGTCCCTTTTGGGGTTTTTTAGAATAAAGAATACCACCTGATAGATTTTTTGAGCCTATTTTTGAGCCAGCCTCTAAGAGAATTGCCTGTTTTCCCAAATTAGATAATTGTTTTAATGCAGCAAGTCCTGCAGAGCCACCGCCAATAATTGCTACATCATATTTTTCCAAATTTATGGCACCTCTACAATTTGAATTTGTTTTTTAATTTCTTCAATGAGTAAAGGAATTACATC
>JAPYTM010000133.1 GCA_029941825.1 Candidatus Nitrosopumilus sp. | reverse complement strand
ATTGAATTTTGTTTGCATATCATTACTGGCATTTTGAATTTGTTCAAAAAGTGATTTCCAGCCTTCAAGAGATTTTGCATATTCTTGCCATAATGAATCCCATTCATTATTTTTTTCTTGTTCAGACAATGACTAAAGACAATCATCATTATTCTTAAATGGATCTATGAAAAATCAGAGTCGTTATTTTTGACGATTTTTTAATCGCTTTTCCATTCTAATTTTACCCTCTTCAAACTTTATTCTATCTTCATCTGTTTTTAGAGACAATCTAGGAACACTCAATGGTTTTCCATTTTTATCAAGGGCAACAAATGTAACAAAAGCAGTTCCAGTAATAGTTCTCATTCCAGTTAGGATATCTTCAGATTCTGCTTTAACTTCAATTTCCATTGATGAATTATGAACATAGTTTATTCTGGCATTTAATGTAAGAACATTCCCTACAAAAACAGGTTTCAAAAAATTAACACTATCCAAGGATACTGTAACTGCATTTGATTGAGAATGTCGTTGAGCAACAATTCCTGCAACCATGTCAATATGTTTTAAAATTTCACCACCAAATACATTTCCTGCAGGATTTGCATCTGAAGGAAACATCCTAACAATTACCTCTGCATAGGATTGAGAAGGGCTTTTTTCACGAATATCGTTATTTTCTGATGACATTTCTAATCTCTTAATAACTTCTAAAGTCATCTAATTTAATTTAATGATTGTAGATTATTTGAAATATTTCTCTAGTTTGATTGTATTGATTTTTGGAATTTGTGCTAATTCAAATCCTTCTGAACGTTTTGATAATGACCGAGTTGCATCAATACCCATTTTTGCAGTTTGTAGTTTTTGTTGATTACTTGATGGATCAAGACTTGAACCACGAACATTTTTAAGAATTACAAGATCTTTATCTGCTTGAAATCTAGTAGCCATTGCATATTCTACAGATTCTGCATTGTTAGGATCTATATCATCATCAACTACAGTTACTTGTTTTAGTGAACGATGCGAATCAAATGTTTTTTGAATTATTTTTTTAGGATCTGATTCATTTTTCTTTTTAATTTGTACAACAGCATGCAACCAATTACAACCACCATTAGTCATTGAAACTTGTTGTGTTTGAGAGAAGGATTTCTTTAATTCTCCATTTATCTTAGATTCAATTGGCATTCCCATTAGTAGTCGGTGTTCAGAATAACCAGATAAAACATCATGAAAAATGGGGTTGTTTCTAAAATAAAGATTTTCAAGTTCAAAAACAGGTTGAGATCTTTTGTGATCATATGTTTGAAGCATCTCAACCATCCATTCAGGATGAGTTTTATCACGAAGAATTTTTCCCTCCATTACAATTTCAGCACCAGATGGTACATTCAATTCAGATGAAGGAAGTTTTGCCAAAGTTAATTTTCCATTAAGAAGAGAATTTGCTATATTAATCTCATCTTTTCCCCATTCAGCTTGATATGCACCAGCAATCGATATTGCAGGATGAACACCTACAGTAATTGCAATTTTCAGATCTTCATCATGTTCTTTTGCATCAACAAAACATCTGTGAAGATGACGTCCCTCAACCATTCTAATAGAAAAATGGGTTTTATCAATTGGCATTAATCGATGAAAAGATGAATTTTGTTTTCCAGTTTCAGGATTTTTGGCATAAGCAATTGATGATGTGATAAATGGACCAGATTCTTTTTCAAAATGAGTTACAATAGGCATGGAAAGGAGGTTTTTTGACTTGTTTTCCATAAATTTTCCAGATGAGATAAGTTTTGGGGGTTTAGCTTTTTTAATTGCTGAAATAACTTTTTCATGAATATTATTTTCTGTGCCTCCAACTGCTAAAGCAAATCTTTTTCGGGTTCCCACTAAATTAGCAACTAGACGAAAATTACTTTCTTTAATATTTTCAAATAAAACAGCATCTAATCCATCTACTTTTGCAGTAATTCCTGCAATCTCATATTTTGTAGAAACTTTTGTTTTTACAACTTTAAGCTCTTTACTCTTTTTAATTTGAGAAATGTAATTCCGCAAATCAGTCATTATCAATAATCTCCATTATTTCTGACATTAAGGCTTTTGCAGTACTAGTTTCTAATTCTTTTTGAATAAAGGTAGAAACTAAAGCAATACCACTCATTCGGGTACTAATTTGTTCAGCTACAAGTTTGAGAAAAAGAGATTCATGTCTAGAGGGAATAATAGTAGTTGTAACAGGCATACGTCCAGTAGATAAAGAAACAACCATTGAACCTATTTTATTTACTCCTTCTGTAACAGAAACAAAATATCCATTTTCAAATTTTTGAATCTGTAAAGAAAAACTGCGGCTCTCCAAATGTACCATTTTCTGGAAAAATCCATTTGGAGAGTTCAATAAGCTACAAACAAGTCTTATGCTTTTATTGCTATTGATTCATTTTTTGGGGAATCTACAATGTTTGGATTCTTTTTGCAGTTCTTTTCATGTTTATCAGGATAGACAAACAGTTTCTCACAGAATTTACAAGGAGTCTTCACTTTACTTTTTGTAGTTGCTTTGGATTTTGTAGTTGCTTTGGATTTTGTAGTT
>JAPYTM010000132.1 GCA_029941825.1 Candidatus Nitrosopumilus sp. | reverse complement strand
TATATGTTAACTCTAAGATTTGACCTGTATTCCATTTTTGATCCTCAATTATTTTGGGATCAACAATTGCTTTACCACTTCCAACATGTTGTTGTGGAATTTCATCTACCTTTAAAATAATTTCACTCATATTGTTACCTCAAAAAATAAGAGGGATTTATTCAACCTCCACTTTTTTGCCTTTTGGTTTTTCTTCAACTAATTTGAAGATCAGTTCTAAAATTCCATTTTTGTAAGAAGCCTTTGCAGAATTCTCATCAACTTTATGTTGTAGTGGCACTTTTACATGATACTTCTTTTTGTCATGTTCTGCAGAAAGATCTACAGTTTTGTCTTCAACGACAATTTTGACATCAGTTTTTTCAACTCCTGGCATTTCAACTATGAGTTTTATTATCTTTTCTTTCTCATCGACAATTGTATCAACCATTGGCTCTCGTGTGTCAGAAATTGAAAGTTGGTCTGGTTTGACATTTCCATATTCCTGTACAACGGGTTTTCCATCTGGACTAACAATCATGGTATAACCGTAATATTCTGGACCAGAATCAGAGATATCACTCTTGAATTCTTCAAAAATATCACTCGTGTTAAAAAAAGAGTTTGACATTTTTTTGAAGAGTCTATCAATTTCACTATCAAAGAATGTTGTCATATTAATCTACTATATGTAATATATATGACATTATATAAAGTTTAGTAAAAAATCACTGATTTATTACATAATCCTATTATAACTGACATTATATAATGATCTTAATGAGGATTTCAAGCATATCAATACCCGAAGTTGTTAAAGAGATCATTACTAGAAATCGTTCAATTTATGATTGTATGAAAATGGATTTGATAAATTATACAGCATTAGCAGTAAAAATTCAACCAGAAGTTGAAAAAATTCTAGGAAATACGGTGAATCTCAATACAGTTGTAGTTGCAATAAAACGATATGCAGATTCTTTTGAAGTCAAAGAGGAGATTAAAGAAGAATCAGTTTTGAAAAATGCTCGATTGGCTTTGACTGATGGAATTATGGATATAAAATTTTCAGTAAAGGATTCAAATGAAATGGATCCCAGGATGATATTAGATGAATTCTCCAAAATAACGAATAATTATGAATTTTTTAGATTGTCGGATTCTTTTAGATTTCTTGCTGAAGATATGGATGATATTAGACAAATTTTCAGTAATGTTTCAAATAGGGAAAACTTGTTTAGTACAGGTCTTGCAAAAATTAGAATTTCGATACCTGTACATCAAAACCAATCAGATGTAGTTTCTTATGTTGCTGAAGTATTACATGTAAATGGAATTGAATTGGCAAATGCATTTTTCGGTCAAGATAACATTACTATAATTCTAAATGAAAAAGATGCTGCAAGGGCATACGATATTTTACATTCAGATATTATGAGAGCCTAAAAATTCTTAGTTTTACTAAATTATTCTTATAGCATATATTCACCTAATTTGTAAAAAGTACACAATTGGCTAGAAATAAGAAAAAAATTGTGATATTAGGGAGTGGATTTGCAGGGGTAGAATGTACTAGACAATTAGAATCTGAATTTGGGAATGATCCTGAAATAGAATTAGTAATGATAAGTGAAGATAATTTTCTATTATTCACACCTATGTTGCCACAGGTAGCATCAGGTATGATTGAAACCAGGCATATTGTTTTACCTATCAGAACCATTTGTAAAAAAACAAAATTCTATGAAGGTCGAATTAAAAATATTGATCCTTATGGAAAACTAGTAAATTTGTGGGGAACTGGTGATAAAAGAAGTATATCAATTCATTATGATTTTCTAGTAGTTGCACTTGGTAGTGAAACTAATTTTTTTGGAATGGCTGATGTTGAAAAAAATGCATACACAATGAAGACACTCAATGATGCAGTAATGTTAAGAAATAGAATAATAGATATGCTTGAACAAGCAGAAAATGAAACCAATCCAATTCTTCGAAATAGTTTTCTTAATTTTGTAGTAGCAGGTGGTGGTTTTGCAGGAATTGAAACTGCTGGAGAGTTAATGGATTTGCTTTTAGATGCACGTAAATATTATCATACAATTCGCAAAGAAGATCTTAAAGTTGTTGTAATAGAAGCATTACCAATGATTCTACCAGGATTCAATGAAAAACTTGCAGGATTTGCAAAAGAGAAAATGACAGATAGAAAAATTGACATCAGATTAAAAACTGCAATAACTAGTTTTGATGGAAATGAGGTAACAACAAAAGTATTAGACACAAACCCAAAAAACTTAATTGGTGACTCAATAACGGATGTAATTAGAACAAAGACTTTGATTTGGACTGCAGGTGTTACTCCTGTAAATACAATTAAGAGATCATTATTCAAAACTGAAAAAGGTAAAGTTATCATTAATGATTTTCTTGAAGTTCAAGATTTTCCTGGTGTTTTTGCAGTAGGAGACTGTGCATTGTTTTTAAATCCAGAAACTAAAAAACCGTATCCTCCAACTGCACAAATTGCAGAAGCTCAGGCGTTAATTGCCGCAAAAAATTTAACAGCATTAATTAAAAATTCAGAAAAACAAAAATTTGTATATCATTCAAA
>JAPYTM010000131.1 GCA_029941825.1 Candidatus Nitrosopumilus sp. | reverse complement strand
ATCAAAGTAGCAAATACAAAAATTGAGAAATCTTATGCATCATCATTAAAGTCAGTTGCAAAAACCATCATTGGTACATGTGTAGCATTAGGAGTCAAAATAGAAGGAAAGACTCCAAAAGAAATGACTGCAGAAATCAATGAAGGTAAATGGGATGAAAAATTCAAATAATTATTCAATAAGATAAACAGGATCTTTATCGGTTTTTTGTAATTCTACAAAGGTTTCAGTATTTTGAATACCATCAATTTTTCCAACTTTTTCAATAACTACAGTGTGTAGTGCCTCAAGATTTTTGGCAAACACGTGAATCAGGATATCAAATCTACCAGTAACCTCAGAAATGGAAACAACTTCTGAAATTTCCATGAATTTTTTATGAATATTATCTTTGAATTTAGGATCTCGATTAATCCCAACAGAAGCTTTTACGCCTATGCCTAAAAGAGAATCATCGATAAGTATGGTGAATTTCTTGATTAATTTCTTCTTTTGAAGTCGCTTAATTCTACTATACAATACAGAGGCATTAATTCCCAATTTCTTTGATAAAATAGGGACTGAAATTGAACCATCTTTAGTTAATTCATAAAGCAATTTCATATCAAGTTCATCAAAACGGTGCAATGTATTAGAAAATTCTGGTTGTGATTTAATATATGTAAGTTTTAAGGAAAAATTGCTTTGGAATTACAATTATTTTTAGAAAAGGTGTAATTTTTTTAAAATAAATGATTTCAGAAAATCCTAATCTCTAAACGATTTTAAGTAGGCTATCTAGAATTCCTTCGTAATGGTTACTGAGACACAATTTGCTGAAGTGATTAAAAAGGTAAAATCTGAAACAAAGGAAAGGAAATTCAAACAATCCATAGAGTTAATCATTAATTTCAAAGATATTGATGTCAAGAAAGGATTTGCCATTAATGAAGTAGTTCAACTTCCAAAAACAAGTTCTCCTGCAACTGTATGTATTATTGCTGATGGCGAAATAGGTCAGAAAGCAAAAGAAGCAAAGGCAGACATTGTAATTGGGGAAACAGAATTAGGTAAATTTGCAAGTAATAAAAGAGAATCTCGAAAATTCATTAACAAATATGATTTCTTTTTGGCAGACACCAAAGTAATGCCAACTGTTGGTAAGTCTTTAGGTCAACTATTAGGTCCTAGAGGAAAAATGCCAACACCAGTTCCATTTGATGCAGATATTAGTGCATTTTTGGCAAGATTTAGATCATCAATTAAAGTTAGAACAAGAGCATCATTATCCGTAGCATGTAAAATTGGAGATGAATCAATGGATGATTCAGATTTAGCAATTAACGCACATGCAGTTCTTAGTGCAATTGAGAAAAAATTGCCAAACGGTGAAAAAAATATTAAAAAAGTTATGATAAAAACTTCAATGGGTAAACCAGTGAAACAAGTACAGGAGATAAAGAAGAAATTTGCATGAAAATAGAACAAGTTATCCTAAAAAGAAAACTCAAATGTATCAGCAATTACAGGAACTTCCAAAAAAATACAAAGTTCTATCCATAATTCAAATGCAAAAGGTTCGTTCAACACAAATCTTACCATTAAGAAAAATTCTCAAAGATGATGTAGAATTTGTAAGTATCAAAGACAAGATTGCAAAAAAAGCATTTGCAGATAGTGATGTACCAGGAATCAAAGAGATAATCAAAGAGATTTCAGGACAATGCATGCTAATATTTACAAACATGTCACCATTCAAACTCAATGTTCTACTAGCTAAAAATAAAATTATGATGAATGCAAGAGGTGGAGATATTGCAAGTGTAGATGTTGTCGTACCTGCAAAGAACACAGGGATTGCCCCAGGACCAATGCTTACAGAATTCAAAAATGCTGGAATTCCAACTAAAATTGATCAAGGAACAATTTGGATTGCAAAAGACAGTACCCCAGTACTAAAGGGTGAGGCAATTAGTGAGCAATTAGCAGCAATTTTAGGTAAATTAGATATCAAACCAGTAGAGGCAGGAATTTCACTATACACGGCACTAGAAGACGGCATCAAATATGCCGAAGAAGAAATGGTAATTGATGTTGAGAAAGTCAGAGAACAATTTGGACAAGCACACCAAGAAGCAATATCACTATCAATTGAAGCAGCATACATTACTGCAGATAATATTTCACAAATACTTGGCAAAGCAGCACAATCTGCACGTTCAGTATCTGTAGAATCAGGATTTATGACTGATGAGACAAAAGAACAAATCTTGCAAAAAGCAGATTCTCAAGCAAAAGCAGTTGCAGGACAAGCAAAAGATTACACACCAGCATAATTCTATCTTCTAAACATAATCCATATTCTAGATCCTACAAAAATTCCTACAGCAAGAACTATCAATAATGGAACAATGATTTGCCCTTCCCCCATAAACTAGATTCAAAAGTTATAGTCTAAAAAGATAATTGTGACTTCATACATATCCATATTTTATTTTATCCTCAAAAATAGTTCAACTTCAAAGAGTTGAATCTAAATGTATGTTATGCCATTGTTTACTAATCATCCATTTTACTCATTTGTTTTTTGAGTTTTTCTTCGTTATTTTCCCAAATTTTTATTATTTTATT
>JAPYTM010000130.1 GCA_029941825.1 Candidatus Nitrosopumilus sp. | reverse complement strand
TTCTTCTACAAATCAAATGACTGTATTGAGATCCAAAATCTAAAACTACAATTTTGTCCATGTTATCATCTGTTGACATTTTCAAGCATTCGTGTTAATGACCAACCTGCAGTATTGATTAATTCATTAATTCTTTCTTTTTGTCTATAGTTTTTGATTATAATTTCTCTAATATCTGAACCCTTTTTATTTATAATATAATCAATCATTGATTCTTTTTGGATTTTTCCAGTTTCTGCTTCTGCAAAATCTTTCTTTTTCATTTCACCAATAATTCTATCTAAAAAGAATGATTTGAATGGTGGAATATCTGCATTAATCTCAATTTCATCATCTAAAATTATGGAAACTTGTTCTGGTGTGACATATGCATTTGCAATTATTTTACCATCATTTACTCTTTTGATCGGAATTAAATTTTCTTCATATTTTTTTGTAGTTTCAATTTTATTTTCAATCTCTACTTTTTGTATTTCTAATTGTGAAGCTTTTGTAAAACTAGATTCTTTTAACATTAGATCTAACGATGTAATATTTTTTTCTAACATCTCTATACCTTCTTGATGTTTATCAATTTGTTCAATCAAACTCTCCTTCAAAGTAACAATATCTTTTATTTGCTCCTCTGTGAATTTCATAATTTGAATAATGTGGGATGTGTATTAAATGCATTCTAGGTAATTATGTTATCTAGATCTTTGTATGATATTTTTTTAAATCCTATAATTGGCTTTGATGTGGTAAATAATTCCGATTTTGTATTCGTTGATAGCCATTCTAAAAGAAATTTTCCTTTATTTAACTTCATTAATTTAATTTGTCTTTCAGTTTTTTTTGTATTTGAATATTTTCCAATTCTATTTCCAAAATCCATACCAAATAAAATAATTTTTTTTGCCTCAAAATGATTTGCTAGAAAAACTCCTCTATCCCCATCTGTAAATCCGCCAAAATTTTGTATTTTACTAAAAGGTTTTGATTGAGTTGTTCCAATACAATTTTTAAAATATTTCACAAGATTCATTTTTTCTGGATTATCTCCATGTGCATGTACAACAAATATTGACTTTGTTTTTCCAATTTTTTTTAATGTACTTTTATCCCCATCTAAATCAGTAATTATAATATCTGGAATAATATTATTTTCTAATAATGCTTTGATTGAACTATCTGCAGCAATTTTAATAGATTTTTCTAAATTTTTTAATTTTGGGATGGCAGTTGATAATGAAGGTCCAGAGCCTATGACTAACACTATTTTTCCTTTTACTAATTTAACAATTTTCTCATTAACATTTGATTTTTTTAAAATTAAATTTAAAATAACTGCAGATTCATTATCTTTTTTTTCACTATACTTGAATTCTTTTAAAATATCTGAATATTTTCCCTTCCATCCTGAAATCATCATATAACTCAAATTGCATTAGTTTTTGATAAACTATGTGACTAAACTTGGAAAAATAGGAGTAGGTGGAAACAATCCTGTGCGAATTATGGGTATTCTAAATACAAGCCCTGAATCATTTTACAAAAAATCTATCAAGATCACCAAAATTCATGTAAAAAATACTGTTAAACTGATGGAAAATGAAGGTGCCGATTTTATTGATGTTGGTGGAATGTCCACTGCCCCTTATTTATCTACAATAATATCTGAAAAAGTTGAATCAAAAAGAATTCTTGATGCAATTAAAATAATTCAAAACATGACTAATCTTCCTATTTCTGTTGATACATGTAGGGCTAAAGTTGCTAAAGATGCTTTAGAATGTGGGGTTGAAATAATTAATGATATTTCTGGATTAAAATATGATCCAAAAATGCAAAAGGTTGTTTCAGAATTTACACCATCTTTAATTTTGTGCGCATATAACTCCAAAACTGTTTCTGGCAATATCGTTGATGTAACAAAAAATCTTCTCAGAGAAAGCTTGAAACTTGCAAAAAAATCAAATATTTCATCTGAAAAAATTGTATTAGATCCTGCTGTTGGATTTTTTAGAAAAACTGGAGAGGGACATTTTTTCACAAAAATTAAATCTAATTGGATAGATCGAGATCTTTCAATAATCAAAAATTTAAAATCTATAAAACAGAATCATCCTATTTTGATCTCTGTTTCAAACAAATCTTTTTTAGGACATATTTTAGGAAAAGAAAATTCAAATGATCGGTTATTTGGTTCAATAGCTGCTGAAACCATATCTGTCATAAATGGTGCTGATATTATTCGTACTCATAATGTTGAGGCAACTAAAGATGCAATTACAATAGCATCAAAATTCTCAAAATAACACAAAGGCTTATAATCAATCTTTAGCTTTCTCAACAAGGTTTCATTGGAATTCAAAGAAGGGTTAACTTTTGACGATGTTCTCCTTGTACCTAAATATTCTGATATTACAAGTAGAAGTCAAACTAATTTAGGCACAAAATTATCTCGAAATATTTCAATTAACATTCCTTTTGTTAGTGCAAACATGGATACTGTTACTGAATCTTCTATGGCTGTTGCAATGGCTCGTGCAGGTGGTATAGGGATAATTCACAGATTTTTAACCATCAAAGAACAATCTAATGAAGTTCTTAAAGTGAAACGTTCAGGTAGTATAATTATAGAAAA
>JAPYTM010000129.1 GCA_029941825.1 Candidatus Nitrosopumilus sp. | reverse complement strand
TGCCAAATATCCCTGCACCTTTAAGAACAGTCATTGTTTTTTTAGCAATTTCTTCTGCATTTTTTGTAACTTTATCACTGACTCTAGCAGGGGCAATTGTTTGACGTAAAATGTTATTCTCATGAATGTTCTCTACTAATGGATATGTTTTGATTTGACCTATAGTATTTCGTGATGCAATTACAGACACCTCCATTTTAAATGGAATAAATTTTTCCAATAACAAATTTTGACCTTTAAAATATTCAAATGCTTTTTGATATTCACCCTCTGAATTGATTTTATAATTTCCTCGACCATCATATGCATCTCTTCTAGCTTTTAATAATGCAGGGTATCCAAATTTTTCCAATCCTTTTTTCACATCTTCAATATTTTCTATTTTAATAAAATCTGAAACTGGAATATTGTTTTCTAACAAAAATGATTTTTGTAAAAATTTATCTTGAATAATTTTTAATGTCTCAGGAGATGGATTTATTTCAGCATTTTTCTCAACTGATTTTAAAACATCACTATCTCCTGATTCTATCTCATATGTGATAATATCTGACTTGTTTGCCAAATCGATAATTGCTTCTTTATTTTTAAAATCAGCAACAATTTGCTCAGCACCTACTTGAAATGCCGGACAATTTTCAGTTGGATCTAAAACTATGATTTTTGATATGTATTCTGGCATCTTCTTTGCAGCCTCAGTAATCATCATACCTAATTGACCCCCGCCAATTATTCCAAGGATTTTTGTCATTAAATTAATCCATATTCAGGGATTAAAAATATCTAATGTTAACTAACATAATTTTTTTGAGTTAATTATGGTCACTTTATCGATTTATGGATTAAAGTTTTTGAAGTCTACACATTTTTGATCATATTCTCCCAAGTATTGTTTAGCATTAATCTGCAAATCCTTAACATACAATTCACATGTTTCAGGATCTATCAGTTTATTGTTGTTTGAGTCATTGTTCATTACTTGTAAAGTAAGAATTCCTATTAGACCTATAATCAAAATGATTGGTAATTTTTTTGATGAAAGATCCACAAAAAATCTGATAATTTTGAACTTAAGGGTGTTGTTACTTGAATAATTCTAATTCTTGTAGAATTTTACCCATTGAATGTTTCCAATCTCGCATTGCAGTAACATCGTGAGGTCTATTCTTCTCCAGTTCTTTTTTTAGGTCAAGTAATTCCTGATGTCTTTTATCATCAATTTTTACCATTCATTCATTCTAAGTTTTGTGTAAACTTAAGCGTATTGGGATTGTTCATCATAATTATTTTTTTGATATAATGTAAAAAACAGTTATAATTAATTGACAAAATTTAGTTGATCAAACACGCGTATTTATTCCTAGTAACTATGCTATTTCTTCTAAACTCTAAACCTTTGTTCTAAACAAATTCTTATTGATATACAAAAAATAATTCTTTGACATACAACGTATCAAGGATATGTTCATTTCAACGACTAGACTTGATTAGTTTGGGTTTGAGTTGTAATTGATCATGATATCGAACAGTTTGTATGTTTAGGTATGAGTGGGTTAATCTCCCTCATACCGTTTAATTTCAATATGGTATATCAAAAGGTGGAACCAATAACACCATCATGTGTTTTTGATTGAATTTTATCAGAACCTAAACATGGTTTAGTTCCTCGTTGATGCATATCTATTCTGTATTCTAAAGTGAATGTATCTACTTTTGTTATGTTTAGACCATGTCGTCTTTTTGTAAAACTTGTTTTTGCATGAATTAATGTCGCAGTTTTTACTCTCTTACAAACATTACACCTTATCTGTTTAGTTTGTCCTTTTTTGATGATCATTTTTTTACTATTTTTTTTAATTCATACCATCATCTTTAATTTGTCGTAGGTGTTCCTTCAAAGAATATCACTTTTTTCTTGTAAATATAAAATTTGTAAAACTTCATTAAAACTATTTTTCATGTTTGTTTTAGTCATGTTTTATTAATAAAACCAGACTCTTTTACGATAATTTATCAAGTAGTTATAGATAATACTCTCTAATTTTTTCTAATACCTGTGACATATTCAAAAAAACCTCTAGTTGGAATTATTATGGGATCTAGTTCGGATACTAGAATTATGAAAAGTGCTGCCGAAGTTTTAGATGAATTTAAAATTAAACATGAGGATCAAATTGTTTCTGCACATAGGACTCCATCTAGATTAGCAGAATATGCAAAACATGCTGAAAAAATGGGGTTTAGTATTATTATTGCTGGTGCTGGAGGTGCTGCACATTTACCCGGAATGATTGCATCCCATACAATAATTCCTGTAATTGGGGTTCCGATTCTTGTGTACAATGATAAACATCCAAAAAAATCTGATACTGCAAAATTCTCAGCGTTTGGAGGATTAGATTCCCTGTTATCCATTACTGAAATGCCTTCAGGCTCTCCAGTTGTATCTGTTGGAGTAAACAAAGCAGGAAATGCTGGAATTTATGCGATAAAAATTCTTGCAAATGAATTTTCAGATTTAAAAAAGAAACTGAAAAAATACAAATCTGATCAACATGATTCAGTTGTGAAAGAGTCTGAACAATTAAAAAAAGAAGGACTATCAAAATTTGCTAAAAAAAAATTCAAGT
>JAPYTM010000128.1 GCA_029941825.1 Candidatus Nitrosopumilus sp. | reverse complement strand
ATGTAAAGACACAAACTGTAGAATTTGATGGTGAACTAATTTTATTTGTAGATATCACTTTTGATGGCTTTATGGATACAACTGACTTGGAAATCAGAGCATCTGATAGATATATGGCAAGAATGATTGAAACGTATGAGGATATCTGGACTCTAAACCCTCCAATTATTGTTCCATCATACGCAGTTGAATTTAGTAATCCTGAAGACCAATCTACGAAAGAAAAAGTTCCCGCATGGGTAAAAAATAATGCAGAATGGTGGGCACAAGACCAAATAAATGAAGAGACATTTGTGAATGGAATTGAATTTTTAGTAAATAATGATATTATCAATGTTCCAAAAATTCAAACTGAAACAAAACAAAAGCCTAGTTTTGTTGACCAATCAAAAGACCCACAACATTACATTGACAGATACTTCAATGAATTAACATACAAAGAATGGTTTGATAATAATTATTCAGATTATACAATCTATGAAGCTGTAGGAATAAAACAACCCATTCCAAATTGGGTAAAAAATAATGCAGAATGGTGGGCACAAGGAATTATCACAGAAAATGATTTTCTTCAAGGAATTGAATATCTAGTAAAGAAATCAATTATAGACATCAGTTTTGATTATTTATCAAAATAATCCCAGAAATAAAGTGATTAAATTCTAAATCTAAACTGTTTCAAGTTTTTCAATTTCAAAAACAATATCATAATAGTCTGAATAAGAAATTTCAGCAATCATAAGATTAAATTTTTGTAAATTTACTATATGAAAAATCTCTAACAAAACATACTATTTTCTACTCTCTAGACTGCGTCGTATTTTTACGAGAAAAAGGGGGGTTTTCCATTTTTACTGATAATCTCTAAAAATAGAAATCCCAATTTTTATTAATTAGATTTTTTACTAAATTCTACATGGTAGTATGTTGTATATGTAAAATTGCCACAGCTACACTCAAAATCACCACTGGTAATCCAAAATTCAAGGGAAAACCTGTTTGCAAAGAGTGTGAAGGTTATCGTAAACTTTTGAAAGAAACCAAATAATTATTCTAATTTTGCAGTTTTATTCTTTTTTGCCCATTCTTCATACATTTTGATCAACTCATCAACGTCTTTACCGTCTTCAGAATACGTGATAATTACTCCAAATGTACCTTTTTTGTCATGACCTCTTGCAAAATAACCCCAAAAAGAATCTGGTAATTTTTGAAAATTATTTGAATCATGTGATACTCCTATTAGGTTATTTCCAATAACTTCTACAACTTTTTTTGCATCCTTTTGTTCAATCATGATTTCATGTCAATGATATACAATAAAAATCTGAATTCAGTATATGGTCTTAATTCCCCAATCAACCTATAGACTATCGACTTTTTGCATGTACTTTCTAGGAAAATCTAGTATTTAGTCATTGATCAAAATAATTTTTAAGGCATTGTCTGCAAATTAAAAATGACTTTATTTTACAAATTAACAATCACATGGTGGAATGAATTTTTTAAGAGTCTAGAATCTAAAAATCATTTATGACAATCACAGATACAACTATTTGGGCTAATCTGTGATTAATACAATCTTTACTTCTATCACTTTTCACCTTTCTTTATCTAATTGACAAAATATTCTAATTCTAAATTTACGATGAACTTTAAGCGTATTAAAATTTAAAAGAAATTATCATTCATTATGTCTAAACTTGTAATGACATCTCTTATTGCAAAACCATTCAAGACCTCCCAAATATTCCACATGATCCGACTTGCCACAAAATTTACATTTTATAACATTCTCCATTCTTTTTTCATCTTTTGTCTTCATGATTATGATTTTTCTACAATAATTTTGAACTTAAGCGTGTAGTTTAGAATTTAAAAAAATAAAAAAAGAATATTTGAAAATAATCAAGTTTAAAATTAATCAAACGAAACTAGTCTAAATCTTCTACTTTTGGTGATTCTTTTGGTAACATTCTTTACAATATACAGGTCTGTCTGCTTTTGGTTCAAAAGGAACTTCAGTTTCTTTTTTGCAGTCAGAGCAAGTACATTTGTACATTTTTCTGTCTTGTGACATGATTCCCAAAAAGATCTTTCCTATAATAACACGTGTATTGGAGTCTAGAATCTAATTTCCTTTCTTCTCATTATCTTTTAGTATGTATCTAGATGTATGATAATTGTCTTATCTGATCCTTTACAGTGTTCTTCTTTTTTGTGATAATAATACTACTCCTCTGTAAGATTTTTTGTTATATGCTTCAGGATTTTGAGCTCTTGTAGCATGTTGGTTAATGAGATTGTTATGGTCTTAGTCTATCAGGATCTCTTGGATACAATACCACTTCACGGACATTATCAATTCCAATTAAGGTAGTCATCAATCTATCTAATCCCATTCCCCAACCTGAATGTGGGGGCATCCCCCAATCAAATGTTTTAAGATGATCTTCAAATTGTATTGGATCTAATCCTTGTTCCTTTAGTCTCGCTTTTAGTAATTCTGAATCGTGAAGTCTAGTTCCACCTGAAGATAATTCAAGATACCCATATTGTAAATCAAATGAACGTGATAATGTTGTATCATCATCTTTTTCTCTAATGTAAAATGGTTTTAATTTCATTGGCCAGTCAGTCA
>JAPYTM010000127.1 GCA_029941825.1 Candidatus Nitrosopumilus sp. | reverse complement strand
TACTAACAACAAAGAATTTGTTAATATAAAATTAGTTATTGCAAATTAGTGATTTATCTTTCAATAGTTGTACTAACTACCCCCGCACTTTTGCCTATAGATGCAATTAATGCTGCTTTACAATTAAATTCAATTGTTATTTTTGGAATGGGTTTAGGTATTGGTCTTCAGGTATTTGTTTCTGAAAAAAGTAAACAATTAGGATGTTCATTAAAGAAAAAATCGTTTGGAGGAAATACAAGTAGTACTGCTGCAACATCATTTTTCTCATTTTTCTCACTAGTCCCATTAGGATGCTGCGGATGGTGGTTGTATGCATTATCCTTACTTCCAGGAATATTAGGGACAGGAATATCTGCAGTATTAATTGAGTATAGTTCTATTTTGGCATACGGAGGATTATTGATAATCTTTGGATTTGTAGGATTAAGTGCATATAAACTAAAACAAGAATTAAAAAAACGTCGCTTTTGTTATTTTCACAACTAATAATCAAAAACAATTTGAAATATCAAAAGTGTGTATGTAAATTATCATGAGACCCTGGAAATATCCTGTGAATTCCCCTATCTCTGAACTAACTTTGGAACAATTGTTTCTTGATAATTTAACTGATACACCATGTGTTTACCTTAATCAAGAACGAGAAGTTTGTGTTGCAACTGAAATGTGTGTTCAACACATTGAATCATCTGTTGATTCCATTGTCATTAGAGATGATAATCATAAACCTCTGGGGATAGTTGGTGGATATGATTTATTAAAATACATACTCAAAAACCCTACTCGTGATTTTCAATATGACACCAAGGTAAAAGATGTCATGCATAAGGATTTACTAATTGTTGAAAAGGATATGACATTTCAAAAATTAATGGAAAAATGGAGTGCATCTAGAAGAGCTTTTGCAATTATTCCAAATAAATTTCAAGGATATTCTGCAATTTCAGCAAGAAAGATGTTGGAAGTAGGAATAAAATCAAAAACCAATATATCAATTTCTTCTATGCCAAAAAAGAAAATAATTACTTTTCAACCTGATGAATCCTTGCGTGAAATAGTTGATTCGATGTTTGAACACAAGACTCGAAAACTCTTGTTGGAATATTCAAATCAATTCATTAGTGACCGAGTGATACTCAAAGAAATTTCAAAATTATTAAAATTCCAACCTGATGTTGACAACTTTTTAGATATTCCTGTTAACCATGTAGAGTTGGAAGATATGACTGTGATATTAGATGATCTTAGCCTCAATGAGATTTGCTTAAAAATGTACAACATGGATCATCCATATATTATCTACAAAGATATTTCAGTTACTCCTTGGGATATTTGTAATGTCTTGATGTCTGAAAAAATTACTCCGTCATATGAATTGGAATCATCTGCGGGAATAGTTTGTCCTCATTGTGGGAAAAATGTCGTGAATTTGTGAGAAAATTACATAAAAAATATGATATGTTTTATTTTCAAGAATAATCAATTTCAAATACAATACATTGCATGACAGTGTAAACTCATCAATTATATCAAAATTTGAATAAATTAATTCATGCAAACATTACAACAAGGATTCATAATTGAAGAAACAGAAAGAAAAAATAGCATACTTGAAATTTTGTCTGATAACTATTGTAGGATGATCATAGAATCAATAATGTATAAACCAAAATCAGTCATGGAAATAACTATAGAAACTCAAATCCCAATGAGTACCACATATAGAAAAATTCAAATTCTACACGATAACAAATTGCTTAAAACTTCTGGAACTATTACTGACGATGGAAAAAAATTGTTCCTATACAAAAGCAGGGTTAGAGGAATTCAAAGTGTGTTTAAAGATGGAAAAATAGAAGTAGAATTAATACCAAATAATTAATTCTTTTTTAATATTCATGTTGATTAAAGTAGACGGGATTGCATTTGTAATATCTAAAGATTCATCAATTGCTTTACTTTTAGTATGATCAATTAATAAAATATTATCTAACGCATTAGATGCACAGAGAAATACAATAGATGCCCTCCTTTCACTGCCTATAATTGAAATCACATATGCTACACGCTATTATTTTACAATCATAACAGGACAATTAGCTTTTTGGGATACACCGTTTGCAACACTACCCAACAATAGTTTATCAAAACCTTGTCTTCCATGAGAACCAATTACAACTAGATCATGTTTTTTAGATTTTGTAAAAGATATAATTGCTTCAACAACTGATTCTGATTTTAAAATTTTAAATTTTAAAGAAATACCATTTTTTCTTGCAAAAGATTCTAATTCTTTAAAATGAGTTTTAATAATTTTACTTTGTTTTTTTATTTGTTGAGAAACAGTGCTTGATTGATAGTATAGATGATAAGATGCGTAGACCTCAATACATGTGATGACAGTTATTTTAGAACTATATTTTTTTGAAATATCCAATGCAATTTTAAAGGCTCTTGTGGATTGTTTGGACAAATCTACAGGAACAAGAATATTTTGAAATAGCATTAATTCAAACCTCGAACAGAATTTTTTGAGGCATCAAATGGAACTAAAATTTTCTTAGTTGTTATCACCATATACAAAAATAAGCAATACTTGATTTTAAAGAACACAATGATTATCTTGATTGATTTTCAAGAATGAGATTCTTAACTAAAATCAAATATCTAATTAGACATAATAATTAGATGGGACGTGCAAAAACTATGACTATTGGAGATGTAATGACTAAATCGGTAATTTCTGCTGATACATCATTAACAATTAATGAA
>JAPYTM010000126.1 GCA_029941825.1 Candidatus Nitrosopumilus sp. | reverse complement strand
TCTAACATCTTCTTGATATTTTTTAAAAGAAGATTATTTACTATTTCTCCAGAGGCTTTACCTCTTAACTCCTTCATAACAATTCCCATGAGTGGTCCTATTGCTCTTTCTTTTTGATTTTTAACAATTTCTAGATTATTTTCAACTATTTTTTTAATAATTTCTTCTAAATCTGATTCATTTACAGCCTCAATTGAAGCATTTTTCATTGCTTCTTGAGTTGTTTTTGACTTGCCTGCCATAATATTTTCAAAAATTATATCTATTGATTCTTTGGCAATTTTTCCTTCATCTAATAATTGGAACGCTTTTTCAATTTCATCATTTTTTAATAATTTAGAATTTAGTCCTTTTCTTTCAAGACTTGGAATGGTGGAACATAATACTGATGAAGTAAACGTTGCATCAGCCTTTCCGTCTTGAGAAGTTCTTTTTTGAATAATATTTTCAAATAATTCAATATATCTTGAATCAAAAATTTGTTCTGTGAGCTGTGAATTAATTCCATATTTTGTTTGTAATTCAGAAATAGAATCATCCCAAGATTTGGGAATATTTTCCTTGGCTTTTTCTAATTCTTTTTTTGATATGATGATTGGTGGAACATCTGTTTCAGGATACATTCTTGCCGCTCCTGGTCTTGGACGTAGAAATTTTGTTTCCCCATTTACAGTAGCTAATCTTGTATCTATTGGAATTCCATGATCTTTGATATACTCAATTCTTAAAATAATTTGTTCCACTACGGTGTGCATTTTTTCTTCAGGACAAGCTAAAATCAAAAACGCATCATTTTCTTTAATTCCTACAAATTCCTTCAAATCTTCTAAATCTGATTTTTCTACTCCATAGTTAGGTAATTCATCTGAATGAAAAATACCACCAATTCCAAAAAATCTAACTAATTCTGCAACCTCCTTACCTAATCTTATGCCTTCATATGGTGAATATCCAAATATTCCTGCCATATTTTTAAAAGATATGGAAAAAATTTTATTATTTTTCTTTATAGCATTTTGAATAATCTTTGATTTACATTTTGAAAATTGTAATGTAATATCTCTTATATCCTCATTTTCATTATGACTCCAATTTTTTTCTTGAATTCTTTTTGAAATTTCTAATAATCCTTGTTGTCTTTTAGCCTCATATTCTACTACTTTTTCTAATTGATCTAACTGTTGTACTCCTTTTACCTCAATTACTACCCCTCCTTCCCTAATTGAAACATTGACATCTTGTCTAATTGATCCTAAACCTCTTTTCACCTTTTTTGTACTTCGTAGAATTCGTCCTAATGCTAAAGCAATTTTTTTAATTTTTTGTGGTTCCACTTCAAATGGTTCTGTAGCAATTTCTACTAGCGGAATTCCTAAACGTTCTAATCCAAATTTTCTAATTGAATCATTACCTCCTAAATTTTTTGCTGCTTCTTCTTCAAGACAAATAGATTGAATTCCTATTCTAATTCCTTCAACTTCATAACTTCCTCCTTGTGAAATTAACATTGTACGTTGAAATCCTGTTGTATTAGATCCGTCTACTACAGTTTTTCTCATAGGATATATTTCACTAAAAATTTCCGATTTTAATGCAGAAGCAATGATTAATGAAATTCCTTTAGCATCTTCATCTAATTGATGAGGCGGTTCTTCATCTTGTTCTACTAGACAACTACTTTCTGGATTTGCATAATATGTTATTGATTTTAATTTTGATTTTTCAAATAATGCAGCTGGATCATATTCTCCTAATTCACTTTTTGCTACTCGTAATTTTCTTTGAAATTTTATAGAATATTCTTCAGTGTCAGTTGGGGTACAATTACAAAATAATTTTTTGTTGGTTGCTAGTTGTTGGTGAATTTCTAATCCCACTTTTACTCCTACAGTATTTATTGAAAATTCTGACATAATATTCCTCTTTAATTTGTTAATTCTGATGCAATATTTTGTAACATAATTTTCTTTACTTCCTCCATATTTTGGGAATTTCCTATAGCCCACATTGCTTTTACTAATGCTACTTCAGGAATCATGTTTTCTAAAGGAATTATGCCTAAATCAAGTAAATCACGACCACTTTCATAAACTGTCATTCCAATTCTACCATCGATACATTGAGATGTCATACCTAGGAAAATTCCTCTCTCATTTGCTTTTTTTACACTATCATACATTATTTTTCCAATATGACCTAGTCCAGTTCCTTCAAAAATTATTCCTTTATACCCATTATCAATAATTTGGTTTAGTAACTTGGGATCATATCCTGGATGATATTTTACCAATGCCACTTTAGTATCTAGATTAATTTTTGGATGGAATTCATTGATTTTAAAAAAATCTTTTGAAATATTTTTTTGTATTTGATTTTCTGTGATTATAAATGCTGGATTATCTCCAATTGTTTGAAATGCACCTCTTTTGCTTGTGTGGTTTTTTCTTACTCTTGTTCCTAAGTGACATGCAATTGTATCATCATTTTCATCTTGATGCATAACAATGTAAATCCCTTTTGTATTATTTTTTATGATAAACTTTGTAGCTCCAATCAAATTGAGTGCTGCATCTGATGATGCACGATCTGATGATCTTTGTGATCCTACTAATACAATTGGAATGGGAAATCCTGCAAGTGCAAATGAAAGAAAAGATGATGTGTAATGCATTGTATCTGTTCCATGTGCAATAATTATTCCTGAATAATCTGATTTTGAATACTTATTAATTTTTTCAGCAATTTTTAACCAATGTTCAGGCATTATATTTTCAGAATATTCTGAAAATAAAACTTCTG
>JAPYTM010000125.1 GCA_029941825.1 Candidatus Nitrosopumilus sp. | reverse complement strand
AAATTATTTTTTAGTTTTTTGTGGTTTTGAATGTGCTTTAATCATGTGTCTCATAGTTCTTTCAGGATCTGAAAATTCCATTTCACAAATTTTGCACACTAGACTCGTTATAGTTTCAGTTTTTCTTTTGAATAAATTCATAAAAATGCAATATTTTCTGTCAATATAACCTATGATGATGACAAATGATCACATCATTGCCAATCCTCTCAAACTAAAATCAATTATTCACATTGATAGTTCACTGTGTAAGAAGTAAATCCCAATATTCAGATATTATCCTTTAGCCTTAGAAAATATCAGTAGATCATTTGATTGCTAATATTACGAATCTTTTTTGCAGTGACAAAATAGCACTCTTTTTTATTTTTCTTTTTTGCTTCAAAAAGTGTAATCAGTTGTGAAAAAAATGTACAATAAATTATTTGGGATAATTTTTCAGAAGGAATGTCAGGATGAATTACATGAATACCAATTTTTTTGAGACTTTTTGCTAGTTGTTTGTTATGAAAATTTTTTTCATCAAAAATTATTACAGTGTCGCCTTTTTTAGTTGAAAATAATTCCATATGAGAGAATTGTTCAATTCTACAATAATGTACATCATAACCTAAAATCTCATAAAATTTTGCAGCACAATACATTGCTAATGGAAAAGTAAACAAATTTCCAAGAACAAAAATTCTCTTAGATACAGTTACTTTTTTTGAATCAATTTTTGCTTTTAAAAATAATTTAGAATTTTTAGGGATTTTTACTTTTTTTACTAGAGAAATACAAGTTAATGCACTTTCTAAAAAGGAGATACTTCCAGCAGTAAAAACACCATTATTTGGTGCAACAAGTGAAATAGTCACATCAGATGCTTGAGCAAGCCTACTTTGAGGCTTTGAAGTAATGGCAGTAGTTTTTTTTGCAGATTTTGCAACTTTGATATTTGTAATAGTATTTCCAGAAATAGATACAAAGTAGACATGTTTTGATTTTACCAAATGTTTATTTTTGTACAAATCCAATGGATCCATAAATTTCACCATTCCATCTGAAAATGATTCAGCAAGCATTGCAGATACTAGTGAATCACCACTTCCAGAAAAAATAGTATTTTTTTGGCTGTAAGAAGAGAGGGGGTTTTGATTTTGAAATGATTTTAAAAAATCAGATTGAAGTTCAATGTCTTTTTCGTATGCTTTGATACTATTCATGAATTAAATTATTTTGGATGTATATTAGAAAAACGATTCATGTGTGTTTTGATTTTTATTACGATTATTTGATAGAAAAACATGGAAATTTCTGTGGGACATACACCTGATTCAGATGATGCATTCATGTTTTATGGAATGTTTACAGGTAAAGTTCCATCTCTAGATTTTAAAGTAAATCATGTCATTGAAGATATTGAAAAATTAAATCGTAAAGCAACTGACCCACAACTTGATGTTACAGCAGTTTCAGTTCATGCATGTGCATACATTCCAGGGTATACAATATTGAGAAGTGGTGGAAGTTTTGGAATTAATTATGGTCCAATCGTTACTGCAAAAAAACAAATGACAATTGATGAATTAAAAAAATGTAAAATTGCAATTCCAGGAAAAATGACATCTGCATTTTTACTATTACAATTAATGATTGGAAAGTTTGATTATGTTGAAATGAATTTTAGTGATGTTCCAGAAGCTGTAAAAAGCGGCAAAGTGGATGCAGGGTTAGTTATCCATGAAACTCAATTATCATATGAACAAGAAGGAAATGTCAAAATTTTAGATGTTGGGGAATGGTGGGATAAAACAACAAAGGGATTGCCAGTACCTCTAGGAATCAACGTAATGAAAACAGACATAGGTATGGATACAATTCACAAATTTGACAAATATCTCCAAGCATCAATAGAGTATGGGTTAGAGAATTTAGATAGTGCATTAGAATATGCAATGCAATATTCCAGAGGTAAACCACGAGATTTAATTGAAAAATTTGTAAAAATGTATGTCAACAAAGTAACTGTCAACATGGGGGATTCAGGAGAAGAATCAATTAGAAAGCTCTTTGAAATGGCAAAAGAAAAGAATCTAGTCCCAGACTTTGAACTAAATATTGCCATCAAGTAATTATAGAACAAAAAAAATTTATCGGTATGGGTGATGGGATTGGCGGTCCAGTGATTGGAGTTCTAACAAACAACGCATTTGAGATACTTGTTAGTCATACAAGAAAAGACAATAAAGAAGATTATGGTA
This sequence comes from Candidatus Nitrosopumilus sp., assembly GCA_029941825.1. Classification (GTDB taxonomy): domain Archaea; phylum Thermoproteota; class Nitrososphaeria; order Nitrososphaerales; family Nitrosopumilaceae; genus Nitrosopumilus. The sequence continues at coordinate 601 of JAPYTM010000125.1, read as the reverse complement.
AAACTGAAAAAATAATCATTGCAAAAATTGATAATCCAGAGGAGCCACAATATGAAGAAAAAACACCCGAAGATCTAGAACGAGCACTAAAAGGAAAATTCATTTCATGTAATGTTCAGTATAGAGATACTAAAACAGATGCACTTGTATGTAATATTTTTGTTCAAAAACCACCTGAAGGGTTTTAATTAAATTATAATTGAAAAAATTACTTTACTTATAGATCAGTTGAGTGTTCTGCTTTTAGTCCTTTGTAACGATTTCTTATTGTAACTTCAGTAACTCCTGCAGCTTCTGCAATATCTCTTTGAGTAACAGATACTCCGTTTTTAACACATGATAGGTATAGAGCTGATGCTGCAAGACCCATTGGGTCTTTTCCTGCAGATTCTTTTCGTTCTTGTGCATCTTTGAGTACTTTGATTGCATAACGTTTTGTTTTTTCTGTAATGTCTAATTTACTTGAAATTCTTGCAACACATTGAATTGGATCAACTACAGGCATTTTTAGTTCTAATTCGTGATGTAACAATCTATAACATCTTGCAATATCTTTTCGTTTAACATTAGCAGCGTCTGCAATATCTCTCAAAGTTCTAGG
>JAPYTM010000124.1 GCA_029941825.1 Candidatus Nitrosopumilus sp. | reverse complement strand
ACGGAATGGAAGACATTCCAAGTTATATGAAAATTGAAATTGATCAATATGCAAAAAATCGTAATTATTCAAAAATAATGATTGTAGATACCCACAATGCTATGGGAAAAGAAATTTCAAAAGAAGATGGAGAGGACATGCTAAAGGCTGCAAAATCTTGTTTAGATACTCTAGTTACAAAAGATAGTTTTCCAATTGAATTTGGATATGCAAATTCGGATTACATGGATGTGTGGACAGAGGATTTAGGAATGGGTGGATTAGGTATCGTGTGTTTTAAAATTAATGAAAAAAAATATTTTCTAGGATGGGCGGATTCCAATAACATGGAAAATGGAATAAGAGAGAAAATTATAGATAATTTTTCAAAAAAAGATTATCAATTATTAGAAATTTGTACATCAGACACACATTATGCTGCAGTTAAACCAAGAAATAGAAATGGGTATTATCAATTAGGATTAATTACAAGTGCAGACAAGCTATCAAAATGGTTTTTAGATATTGCAAAAAGATCAGAGTTAACTACAAAATCTGCAAAATTTGAAATTTTAGAAAATGAGACAAAAGTCAAAGTGATGGGAAAAGGAATCTATGAAGATTATTCAAAAGCATTAGACAAATCTTTGAAAATTACCAAAGTGTTTGTGATTGGATGTCTTGTATTTTTCATATCTAGTTTGTTCCTATAGTTTTCATTTGATCCATATTTCCATAAAATTCATCAATAAATGAAGAGAATTGAAAAATAGGTACAATAGGTACGTTTTCTATGAAATTAATTTTGTCTTGGTATAATGTGACTATTACAGGTACAGCGATCGCTCCAGGGGTTTTTGTAACATATTGTTTTGTTCGTTCAACTTGTTTTTTGACAACAGTCGATAATGATGATATGCTGTAACGTTTCCAATGTTTGCAATCAATCAAAATAGCAACACCTAATCTAATACCTACAACATCAATTTCCATTCGAGGTTTAGTCATAATCAAATTTTTGATAACGCCAAAATTTTTTGAGGATAAGATTTCTGCAGTCAAACCTTCAAAATCTTTCCAATCTAATGCAATTGAAATTTCATCTATAGGGAGACCTTTTTCAAGCAGAGCAATAGCAATTTTTAGTTTATCATGATTTTCAAAAAAGTATGAACCATCTTGGATTACTCCAATGTTATTTTTTATAATTTCATCCAAAATTGATTTAGATTCAGCAGTACTCATTTTTGTAACAGCAGAAAAATCCTTAACAGATATTCCACCAGGTATAATTCCAGATAATCCAACAATCATTTTAGGATAAATTTTCAACTGTATGTTTTGATTCATTTAGAAAATATAGGTTTTAGGAGATAATAACTTCAAGTTATTATGATATAGGTTTTATTACAAGCATTTGAAATTATCAATATGAAAAAATTGCTAGTTTTCATACTAGCTCTATTAATTGCAACCATCATAAGTAGTGAATCATTTGCAGAAAAAAGTACATTTTTTGATTCAGTGAAATTTATTCAATATCTAGATGAAAATACAGCATTAGAAGAAGTGAGGAATGGAAATTTAGATGTGTATTATTATAGAATTTCATCAGATAGGCTTGAAAGTAATCAAGCAAGAGAAGGGTTACAAGTTTTTGATTCAACAGGTGGATCATATAGTATTCTAGTAAATCCTGCAGAATCTGAAAAATTTAATCCATTTTCAAGTAAAGAAATCAGATTTGCTCTAAATTATCTAGTAGATAGGAAATTAATTGTAAATGAGTTAATGGGGGGATACGGGGCACCAATCATTTCATACTATAGTCCATCTGATCCAGAATATCTAACAATAATTGAGGAGTTAGAGACATTTAGTTTCAAATACAATCCTGCACTTGCTGAAAAAATAATTTCAGATGAATTAAAAAAAAGAGGAGCAATCAAAATTGATGAAAAATGGGAAATAGATTCAAAACCAATAGAAATTACAATTTTTATCAGAAGTGATGATCCAGTAAGAAAATCAATTGGGGAGATTCTAGCAGTTGAATTACAAAGAATTGGATTTACAGTCAAAAAAGATTTTGGAGATCTTAACAAAGCATTTGTTGTAGTGTATGGTTCAAACCCATCAGACTTGAAATGGAGTCTATACACTGAAGGGTGGGGTCGTTCATCATTTGTGAAATACGATTCAGTGGGGTTAGGACAAATGTATTCCCCATGGTTTTCAAGTATGCCAGGATTTAATGATCCAACATATTGGAATTATGAAAATGATAAACTAGATGAAATCACTCAAAAAATATACACGGGAGATTTCAAAACAGCAAAGGAAAGATCACAGTTAATTCAAGAGGCAGTAGTTGAGGGAGTAAATGAATCAGTTAGAATTTTTTTAGCAAGTAAAATTGATCAATATGTTGCTAATGAAAAAGTCAGTGGCATAGTAAATGATTTTGGAGCAGGGGTTCCAAGTAGATTTACCCCCATTAATGCAAAAAGTGATAGTAATGAGTTTGTAATTGGGGTAAAACAACTCTATCAAGGTGCATGGAATCCAGTAATGGGGTTAACAGATAGTTATAGTAGACATATTTGGGGAATTGTTTCAGATCCTGGAGTATTCAAACATCCATTTACAGGGGAAACATTTCCAGTCAGAGCAAAGTGGCAAGTTGAAACTGCAGGGCCAGAAGATAAACTCGCCATTCCAATAGAGACAAAAATATGGAATCCAACATTACAAAAATGGAAAAATGTTTCTCCAAATACACTTGCAACAAGTAAAGTTACATTTGATTTTGAATTTGGGAATTGGCATAATGGACAAAAAATGGATATGAATGATATTTTGCATTCATT
>JAPYTM010000123.1 GCA_029941825.1 Candidatus Nitrosopumilus sp. | reverse complement strand
TAAATTACAAATCAAGATTTAGTTTTTAGAAATAAAAGAATATTTTTCTTTAAAGGGGGAAACTGAACGAAGTTCTCCTACTACTTTTTTGATAATATCAATTGTTTGCTCAATTTCTTGTTGATTATTAAATATGCCAGTAGTTAATCTTAATGAACCTGTGATTTGTTCATGTGAAAAATTCATTGCTTGTAAAACATGTGAAGCTTTCTGTGTATTAACAGAACATGCAGAACCAGTAGAAGCTGCAACACCATACTCATCAAGTTTGATCAACAAGTCCTCTCCATTAACACCAAGAAATGTAAAATGGGCATTATTTGGCAATCTGATATCAGGATGACCATTAAGAGTGGTTAGAGGGATTTCATTCAATATTTTTTCAACTAAAAAATCTTGAAGATTTTTTACATGAGATATATTTTCAGAAAAATTATTTTTTGCAATTTCACATGCTTTACCAAAACCTACAATATTAGCAACATTTTCAGTTCCAGAACGTAATCCATGCTCTTGTCCACCACCTAAAATAACAGGATCAATTTTGATACCATTCTTAATGTACAATGCACCTATACCTTTAGGACCGTAAAGTTTGTGAGATGAAATAGATAGTAAATCTATACCTAGTTCTTTAACATCAATTGGAATTTTACCAATTGCTTGTACAGCATCAGTATGAAAAGGAACATTATATTCATGGCATATTTTAGCAATTTCAGAAATTGGTTGAATAGTACCAACTTCATTATTTCCAAACATTATTGAAACAAGATTAGTTTTTTCAGAAATATGATTTTTTAGATCAGATAAAGAGATCATACCAAATAGATCAACTGGAAGATAATCAATATCAAATCCATTTTTAGATAATCGTTTACAAGGTTCTAAAATTGCATCATGTTCAATAGAGGATGTAATAATTTGACCAGAAGTAATTTTCATCATCATTCCATTTAATGCAGTATTGTTTGATTCCGTACCACCAGAGGTGATTAAGATTTCCGAAGGATCTGCATTAATCAAAGAAGCTATTTGTTTTCGTGATTTTTCAATTGCTTTATGAGCTAACCTACCATAACGATGAAGTGATGAAGGATTACCATATTGTTCTTTAAGATAGGGCAACATTGAATCTAAAACATCATCATGAATTTGAGTAGATGCAGCATTATCTAGATAAATCAATCGGCAATCACATTAATTTTTCCTGGCACATATCCACCTAAATCAATTTCAACAGCAGTAAATCCAATCATCTTTAATTTTTCAGTAATTTGTTTTAAAACTTCATTATCAAATACAGGAATCATATCTTTATTGACTTCGATTTTTGCTGAGCCATCAAGATCACGAACTCTTACTTGTTTTATTTTTGTAAGTTGTTTAACAATAGTTTCACCAAATTCTATTCGAGTTAATTTTTCAGCAGTGACTCTTTGTCCCCAAGGAATTCTTGATGCTAAACATGAATTGGATGGTTTGTCATACACAGATAATCCAATCAATTTTGCAGAATTTCTAATGTCTAATTTTGAAAAATGGGTTTCTACAAGAGGGCTTCTAATTCCATTTTGCTTTAGGGCTTTAATTCCAGGCCTATATTCACCTAAATCATCAAGATTTGTTCCATCAACAATAATCTCAACATTATGTTTTTTTGCCAATTCAATTAAATGAGTTCCTAATTCCATCCTACAATGATAGCATCGATTTGAATCATTTTTTGTAAATTTTTCATTTTCAAGTTCACTATAATCCAAAAATAGTTGTTTAATACCAATCTCAGAACAAATTTGTTTAGAAGTTTGTAGTTCTTCCTCAGATAGTGTTTTGTAATCAGCAGTTACTGCAATTGCAGAAGTTCCTAATTTTTGAAATGCAGCATATGCAACAAGTGCACTATCAACACCACCAGAAAGTGCAATCATTACTTTGTTTTTATCTTCAAACCAATTTACAAGATCAATAATCTTTACCGTCATAATGTATCCAATTTTTCAATCTCTTTTCGTAAAAATGATTCTATTTCTTTTATGGATTTATCAACAGTGTTTGAAATATTTTTTAAATCATCAAATTCAATTTTAAAATCAGTTTTTCCTTTAAAAGTTGATTTTTTATAATGTACCTGAAAAGATTTCCCGTTCAAAGTAATAGAAAAATTATGAATTGATCTAGGAACAGTAAATCTATTACATTCAGAAATTCGAATTCCCAAAGTTCCAGTCTCAAGTACTAGGGTATCAACTATTTCATCTACTTGTTCATCATTACAAATTACAGACACAAGATTAGTAGGTCTTCCCTTTTTTGTAATTCCATGAAAAATTGATACATCCATAGCACCTTTTTTCATAATTTTTTCAATTAAATTTCCAAGAATTTCACCTGAAACATCATCAACATTTGTTTCTAGAATCTTGACTGAATCAATTCCAAAAATGTTTTCAGTTCCTTGAACAATTTTTAAAACATTTGAAAAAGAGTCAAAATTTTTTTGACCTGCACCATAACCAATCAAATTGATCTTCATAGAAGGATAAAATTCAATAGCATGTTTTGATAAATTTACTAAAATACAAGCACCTGTTGGAGTTGTAAGTTCCTCATTTGTGGCATTACCTTTAATTATTAAATTTGAATTTTTAAAAATCTCAAGTATTGCACTTGCAGGGTTTGACATTGTACCATGTGAAAAGGTTACAGATCCAGCACCAACAGAAATAGGCATACAGATAATTTTTTCATCAAATAATCCTAAATCATCTAAAGCGATGGTTATACCTACAATATCTACAAGAGTATCAATACAAGATGCCTCATGAAAATGAACAGAATCTTCAGGAATTCCATGAATTTTAGATTCA
>JAPYTM010000122.1 GCA_029941825.1 Candidatus Nitrosopumilus sp. | reverse complement strand
CTCGGAGGGCTTCGATCCCTCGACCTAGCGGTTCGAAGCCGCTCGCACTATCCAGACTGTGCAACGAGTCCAAACAAGTAAGAATTTAACGGGTCTAAATATCTGTCTAGATACTTTGAAAGTATCAAAAAAAGTAGCCGGTGTTGAATATGCAATTAGAGATATTGTACTAGCTGCAAGAAAGGTGGAACAAAAAGGAATGCAAGTTGACTATCTCAACATTGGTGATCCTGTACAGTTTGGTTTTCAACCACCAGATAATGTTAAGCAAGCTTTGATTGATGCAATTAACAAAGGTGAAAATTATTATTCCTCATCTGAAGGTCTCTTAGAATTAAGACAAGAGATTGCAAAAAAAGAAAATGCTAAAGGGCTATCAATTTCAGCTGATGAAATTCTAGTAACTAATGGAGTTTCTGAAGGACTAGACATGGTAATATCCTCAATTGTGGAAGAAGGTGATGAGGTATTACTACCTGGACCATACTATCCACCATACGCATCATATGTACGACTACATGGTGGAATTCCTGTAGAGTTTGCAGTAGACTTGAATAATTCAACTCCTGACATTGATGATATTAAATCCAAAATCACTCCAAAGACTGTTGCAATTTGTTTGATTAGTCCTAATAATCCCACAGGTGTTGTGTTTAATGAAAAAGCCCTCAAAGAATTAGTAAATATTGCAAATCAAAATAATCTTTACATTATTTGTGATGAGATTTATGATCAAATAGTTTTTGATGAAAAATTTGTAGGTATTGGCAAAGTTGCAGGGGATTCACCAGTAATTGTTCTTAATGGATTCTCCAAAGTTCATCTTATGTCTGGCTGGAGAATTGGCTATATCGCATTTAATCAATCACCACAACTTGAAGAATTAAGAGAAAACCTTCCAAAATTAGCTAGAGTTAGAATTGCAACTAGTTTACCAGTACAGCATGCAGCTTTGGAATCATTACGTGGACCTCAAGATTACATTAATCATTTTGTTACTGAAATCAAAAAACATCGAGATTTGGTAATTAAACGTCTAAATGAAATGCCTGGTATTTCTTGTCCTAACCCAAAAGGTGCATTTTATGCATTTCCAAAGATTGAGAACAATCGATATAATACAGATAAAGAATTTGTTACAAAATTATTAGAAACAAAAGGTGTTCTGACTGTTCATGGTTCAGGATTTGGAGAACAATATGGCAGTGGACATTTCAGGCTGGTTTATCTCCCAAGTATGGACATTTTAAATTCGGCAATGAATAAAATTGAAGAATTTGTAACTTAGTAATTCCAGACTGAGAATTTTTGTGGAATTATCTCTATTATACAGTCAGTTTCATCTAGTAATTCTTTTGCAGATTTATTTTTTAATGTTTTAAAATATCGCGTAAGAATTTTTTTTGCGATATTTTTCACTTTAATATCATTTACAATTAAATTTGCAATTCCTTGTCCCATCACACCGTAAATATTTGGAGCATTAATCCCTACATCAACACAAAAACAAACATGTTTGTTTTTTTTTACATTTTTTGCTTTTTGAGTTCTAGAATTTGTTCCAATGTAGATCTTTTTTCCAATATACATATACCAAACAGGTGCAATATGTGGAGTTTTATTTTTACCAATTGTTGCTAATCGTAATACTTTTTGTGATTTTAAAAATTCATCTCTTTTGTTCATTTTTTCTAAACCCCCACACTATCATGAATATTCCAAATGCAAGCATTGCTATTGAAACTTTTTCATTTGTAATTTCTCCATTAAATAAAAAATCCTCAACAAATTCTGGTCCCCAAAGAAATAATTGTCTAACTAAAACTATTCCTGCCATTACAGAAAAAAGAACACCCATTGCTGAAAACCAATTTCTACCCCGCCTATAGTATTCATGACTCATGATTAATGAAAAGAATAACTTAGATGATTTTAATGCCTGGATTTTTTATCTTATTTTTTATCATTGCATTTAGTAAAAGCGGTGTGGACATTTCTGCAAGATATGATAATTCTATTGGTCCTAAATTAATTGGTCTTAGTCCTTTAATTTCATTAATCAACCCATTTACTATTTGTACTGATTCATTATCATCTCCGCAAACAAATATGTCATAATCTAATTCTAGTGTTGGATTTACTAATTTTTTCTCAGATATCACATGAAATGCAGAAACTAGTTTTGATTTATCTTTCATATGATTCAAAACAAGTTTGTATGAAAATGGTTTATTTTCCTTAATTGACACACATTCAAATCCAACATCTGTTTTAGTCATTGGAACAATTGGCGATACAACAACACAACTGTTTTTAACTTCTGGTAAAATTCCAGAACATACAGAATCAATATTTTCATAAGGAATTGCTAAAATCAAAACATCACTATTCCTTGCAACTGTTAAATTATCATTTCCAGAAATTGTTCCCTTTATTTCACCAAATGCTTCTTTTGCAAGATTAGTATATTCTACAGCTGATTCTGCTGCTCTTACAGCATCTCTAGAACCAATAATTACATCATTATTTTGTGACCATCTTAAAGCAAATCCTTTACCCATTCCACCAGTTCCACCAATAATTCCAATTTTCATGATTATCTATCTGATAATGTTATTATTATCTCTATTTGAAAATCGATCAAATTGGGACAAATTATTTTTCTTAGACATGGTCAGGCAAAAAATAATACTGAGAGAATTTTAGCTGGTAGAACTGAAGGTATTCCATTAACTGATACTGGAATTGAACAAGCACAACACACTGCTGAATTATTAAAACACATGAATATCTCTGCAATTTACTCTAGTCCTATTCAAAGGGCAAAACATACTGCAGAAATTGTTGCAGAACATAATTCACTTAATGTTACCATTGATGATAGATTAATTGAACTTGATATGGGAAAATTTACTGGAATGCCATATGATGA
>JAPYTM010000121.1 GCA_029941825.1 Candidatus Nitrosopumilus sp. | reverse complement strand
GAAAAGAAAATGTAGCTGATAGACCAGAAATTGAACGAGAATTAAGATTAGCATTGCAATTTTTGTCAAGGAAACTAGCGGCATACATGTCAAAAAGAGGACAAGCTGAAATGGCAAAAAAGAGGGCTAATCTTTATGCAAAATATATTCCAATGATTGCAGAATTTTGTACAGAACTTGCTGGAAAGAAAAAAGAACCTAACTATAAGAAAATATTAGAAGAAGAAAATTCAATTCAATCTAAAGTAAAGGAGGAAAATGAAATTGAAAACTAGTAAATCTAAAGATCGAAAAAAGAAGTCTGATGAAAAACAAAAAAATATTCTTGAGATGCTTAAAGGTCATGGTGCAAAAATTTATGATGATTTAGATAATGGACAATTTCCAAAATTCTCCATACCTAGTAGATCTGTAAGTAATATTGTTTATGACAAAAAACTTAGACAATACATTTTAGGTAACAATTCAGCTTTAAGAAGTGCAAGAAATTTTGCTCAGTTGAGATCTTTCACACAATTAATGTGGCTTGCATTTTTTGCAAATAGATTAACCAAAGAGAAAAAATCATCTACTTTAAGGGATGTTTATTATTCCTCTCAAGCATTTGGGGTTGAATTTGAAGATCAGGGTGAGTCTGATAATATTATTGTAGATTTAGAAGCTGTTACATCTAAACCTCGAGAAGATTTTCATATATTTCCTGAAGAGCGGAGTTCTATTTTTGGTGATTTGAATATAGAATATACTATTCCTGGCTATGAGGGTAAAACAATGAACCTATCTAATCACCCTGATGGATATTCAATTGGTCCTAGTTTGACTACTGCAGAACTTGTTGATACTAGTGCTGAAATTGTAATAGCTATTGAAAAAGGTGGTTTGTTTACAAGATTTGTTGAGGAACAAGTTGATAAAAAATTTAAATCTATAATTATTAACACTGGTGGACAAGCTCCACGTTCAACTAGAACTTTGTTAAAAAGACTTCATGATGAAATGAGATTACCTGTTATTGTTTTAACTGACGGTGATGTGTATGGTGAACATATTGCAATGGTTATAAAATCTGGTTCAGCAAATGCTGCTCATCTTAGAGAACTAACAGTCCCTGATGCAAAATGGGTTGGTGTATGGGCTACTGATATTGAAAAATTTAAACTGCCTACAATACCTATGACTGAATCTGATATTAAGAGATGTTATGATCTTCAAAAAGATCCAAGATATCAAGATGGGATTTGGAAAAAAGAACTAGATGTATTTTTAAAAATTAAAAGAAAAGCAGAATTGGAGGCTTTCTCTAAATATGGCCTTACAAATATTACTGATAAATATTTGCCACAAAAATTAGAACTAGCAAAAAGCCTTTAGTTATTTTATTCTAAGTGTTAACACACCATTTCTGTATTTAAAATCAAATATTTGCATTTCTTTTACACCTTCTATTGGAATTTCTTTTGAGAATCCTCCTGTTCCGCGAATGTATAACATTCCATCTACCAATCTAACTGCAATTTTATCTTCAGGCCCTGGCACTTCAGCTACAAATACGAATTCGTTTTCACCTTTAATCAGATCATAAACCCAATTTTTTGTTTCCTGCTCTCTCATTGTTGAGTAAAGTGGTTTTTGATCTTTTGTCATCTTTTTTAGAACTTTAACCCAGTAAATCATTGTAAGTGCAGCAGCACCAATTAAGATAAAACTTGTAAAGCCTGAATCATCTCTCTGTGTCATGATGTATATTATTCCTAAAAATAGAATTACAATTATTGGTATTACAAAATTTAATGATTGTTCATTTGAATATACTCCTTTGTAGCTTGCCAAACAGTAAAAATCTGAGTTTACCAAATATAAAGTATCTTTGGTTTTTATTACCATTTTTTAAAATTCGATTATTGACTAGTGATGAAAAATCAATAAAACTTACAAAACGGGAAATTATGTTGAGGGGAACTATTATTTCAATTATTATTACAGTTCCTTCGCTTGTGGCATTTGTCATTATTTGGATTTTATTTGATAATTTGATATTTGGAGCAATTACTGGTGCAGTAATTCATTTCATTGCAATGGGATTTTCTTTAAAAATTTCTAAAAAAATACTGATCAAAAAATAACTGTCCAGATCATTTAATTTCATAGTGATTTACTCTAAAAATGATGGATACTTCTAAAATTGAAAATGATCTAATTTCTGAAATCAAACTAAATCCTATTCAGGCTAAAGTGTATTTACTTGTTACATGTTATGGAAAAATGTCTTCAGCAATAATTGCAGAAAAATTAAAAATTTCTTTAAATGATGCACAAAAAACATCCAAAGATCTATTATCTTTGGGTGCATTCATTGACTTTTCTGAGATTGAATTTGAGGCAATGCATCCTAGATTTACTGTAGTTAACATGTATAGGAGAATGTGTGAACGAGAAAATATTGAATTTAAACGAAATAAAATAATTGATAATATTGGTGTGATTTTAGAAAAGCCATATGATGATGCAAGAACTAAATAATGCTAATGATGGTGAACAGCATTGAATATTGATACTGAAACTTGTAAACATCAGCCTGTTTATTTTGGAGTTGTAAACATCAACATAGATGAGAGAACTATTGGTTCAGTTGATGTGTGGAGATGTGGTGCCTGTAAGAAACGATTCTGTGAAGAAAAGCAACTTGGAATTGAGGAAATAGCTGATCTAGTGGGAATGCCCAAAATTGATCCTGATGCAAAATGGGCAGTCACTATATGTAAATTACAACAAGGAAAATACAAGTGGAAATTAGTTAAAGTAAAAGAAAATGGTGAAATCAAACACGAGTGTTTGGATGAGCAAATAATTCCGCTTAAAATTGAAAATTTTAAAGTTGACGATGACAAACATTGGAGCTTTTTAATTGATGATAATGTCAACAAGGTTGTTGAAA
>JAPYTM010000120.1 GCA_029941825.1 Candidatus Nitrosopumilus sp. | reverse complement strand
TGACTGCAGATCCAAAAATTGTCAAAAATGCAAAATTACTCAAAGAAGTATCATACATTGAAGCAATTGAAATGGCTCAGTTTGGTGCAAAACATATTCACCCACGAACATTTGAGCCTCTTCTGATGAAAAAAATTCCAATGAAAATAAGAAATTCATTTAATGTAAAAAATGAAGGAACTTTAGTAACTGCATCATCCTCTACTAAAAATACTATAAAATGTGTAAGTAATGTACGAAATAATGGATTAATCGATATTCAAGGAGGCAGTATGGTTGGAACACCAGGTACTGCAGCTAAAATATTTACAACCTTGGCAAAAACTGGAATTAATGTAATGATGATTTCACAAAATCCTTCAGAATCAAGTATTACAATTGTAGTAAAAAATGCTGATCTTGATAGAGCAGTAAGTATTTTAGAAATGGAATTGTTAGGAAAAATTATTAAAAAACTAGATGTTACTACAGATGTAGCTATTATTGCATTAATTGGTTCGGGAATGAGAGGAACAGTTGGAGTAGCATCAAAAGTTTTTGGAGCAATTGAGAAAAACAAAGTTAACGTATCTATGATTACTCAAGGATCATCTGAGCTTAATCTTGCATTTATAGTAAAAAACTCTGATACAAATACAGCAGTACGGGCTTTGCATAATGCATTTACACTTGACAAAATTAACTAAGACAAAATAATTTAAGGGAACTAACTAAATTAAACTCGTTGAAAAAATTTGTTGTTGTTTTCATTATTGGAATTTTTGTAATAAGTATAATTTCTATTTCTTCATTATCTGATCAATTTGTAGATGCAGGTTCTAGAAAAAAAATTCATTTTACTCAAACTATCACATCTTTCCAAGATCCAGGACAAGGACACCAAAATCATCAATTGGCACTTATTTTATCACCAAATGAAGGAACACTTTATGATGGTTCAATGACATTCACCTCTAGTCAACCTGTTGAAATTGTTGTTTTACATGAAATCAACTCACAGGATGTAAAAGGCCAACCTACTTGGACTGTTGATGGAAATACTGTTTATGGATTATCTTTAATTGATTTAAATGAAAAATCAGGTTCTTTTGAGTTTACAGGAGCAGCTCTTGCACTACATTCTTCAAATTCAAAAGAATTCACTACAAGTGTAAGTGTTGATGGTTGGATACGAGGACAACCTACCGAAGTAATAATGCAAAAAATTGAATTAGAAAAAGAAGAGCCATCGTTATTACTTTCAAGAACAAATGTTCCAGCAACAATTCCAATGCATCAAGGAATCTATGAAGGTGATCAAGTTCTTTACATCATAACTGATGGCAGTGATGAAGATTACGCAAAAACTCTTACAGAAAAACAAGGATGGAATGTTGAGATTGCATCAGTTATTGCTGATGTACCAAAAATTGTTCTTCAAAAAATATTTATTTTTAAAAATGGCATTAAGGGAGATGGAATTTATGGATTTCAAAATGAAGTGTTTTCTAGTACTCCCTCCCAAGAATCAAAATATAGTGCATTAAATTCTGTAATTGAAGTTACATGGAAAACAGGTCAAAAAGAAATATTATTTGAATCCGCAGCTGATATTATTTCTGCTGAAGAAAATGGTAGAATAGAATTTAATGAAACAGAAATTGTTCTTAATACTCCTCAAATTGTTTGGCCTGACGGGCAAATGATGATACGTTCTGATAAAGAAATTACTACTGAGACATCATATGATGGAGGTCAAATAGTTGAAATCAATGAAGATGAACTAACTGTAACTTTCATTGCTCATCGTGGATGGGGTCCAGATGGTAGAACGATCTATTACATTGTAACAGATGCTACTCCTAATGGTCCTGCAGGAATGATGGGTGTTGTAAGTACACCAGTTTCTGCAAATCTAGTTGCTCATTCAGGAGCAGTTGATCTTTTCCAATTCAAAAATGGCATTAAGGGATCTGGTCCATTAGGTTTCCAAGCAGGAATTGCTGGTGCCGCACTTGGTGATGAAAATTATAGTCCAATGTGGAGAATTTATCTAGTTGAATGGAATGATCCAAAATCTGCAGAAATTCTAGAAACCAAGTCTGATATTGACTCATTTCGTGCAGATGATTTGTTATCTGTGAGTATTGCACGACCAACTAACAGTGATCATATAGTTAATTGTCCATTTATTGATCCGTTCCAATAGATCACTAAACGGATAAATTACTTGATGGAAAATCTGTTTTAAAATTGACTGGTAAACTCTACATTGTTGGTGTTGGTCCTGGCCATCATGATCACATGACATTTCGAGCAAAAGAAATAATTACTAAAAGTGATACAATTGTTGGTTATGAAACTTATGTAAATTTAGTTCAAGATCTCATTAAAGATAAAACGGTTTACCGTTATGCAATGACACAAGAAGTTGAAAGAGCTCATCAATGTATTGATCTTGCCAAATCTGGAAAAATTGTTTCACTTGTATCCAGTGGAGATCCTGGAATTTATGGAATGGCTGGATTAATTTATGAAACATTAGCTGAAAGTGGTTGGAATCCTAAAGATGGATTACATGTTGAAATAATTCCAGGTGTTTCAGCATTAAATTCATGTGCATCCATCATTGGTTCACCATTAATGACTGATTTTGCAGTTGTTAGTATGAGTGATTTGTTAGTTCCATGGGAAATTATTGAAAAACGTGTTGAAGCTGCAGCACAAGGTGATTTTGTAATTGTTATTTACAATCCAACAAGCAAAAAAAGAATTCATCAATTAGAAAAAACCAGACAAATTCTTTTAAAATATAGAAAGTCTACAACTCCTGTTGCAATTATTAAAGGAGCATTTAGAGAATCTGAAACAGTTGTTATGACTGATTTGAATGATCTACCTAATCATTCAGATACTTTAGGCATGATCAGTACTGTAATTATTGGAAATTCATCTACATA
>JAPYTM010000119.1:1488-3097 GCA_029941825.1 Candidatus Nitrosopumilus sp. | reverse complement strand
AATAATTTAGTTAAATTATTTGAATTGCTTCTGAAAGATTAGAAATCCTATGTATTTGATCTTCTGAAATATGCTTATTCCATGGTTGTGAATATAGAATTACTTTTTTGTTATGTTTAAGAAAATTAGATACATTTAGAGGTGAATCATCAATAAATACGTCATAATCTAAATCAGCTTTCATCGGTCCATCAATTACTGATACATAATTATCATATGAAATATCATGATAATTTAACCAAGATTTGACAAAAGAATCAGTCGAACGTTCTCTTGCAGTAACAATATCCACTTGGCCAATATTTGAAAGACTTTTTGTAACAAATGATAAATTATTTTCAGTTGTGGGAATTGAATTCCAATTTTTCCAACAAGAACTTAATTCTGTATAAAAATCATAACGATTAATTTTAAATTTTTTCCAAAAATTCCAATCAGTTATATCATTTTTAGATATTTTTGGTCTGATTGTATTACTATAATTCAACCAAGATTCTATTACATCTGCAAGTACACCATCAACATCTAAAGCAATTTTCATTTTCAATCAGTCACTAATTTTTTGGAATTCATCAAGAAGATTTTTTTGATGTTTATTGAGCTTTTTAGGAACAGTTACCACAATTCTTACATATTGATCTCCTGTACCTCTAGAATTAATGTGAGAAACTCCTTTTCCCTTTAATTTGACAATAGTATTTGGTTGACTACCAGAATCAACTTTGATTTTTTCTGTACCTTTTAAAGTTGGAACAACAATTTCACAACCTAATGCAGCATCAATCATTGAAACATCATGATCATAGAAAATATCTTTCCCATCTCTATTGAATAGACTATGAGGTTGTACTCTAACTCTGACAATTAAATCACCATTGACACCATCAGGAACCTCATTTCCTTCTTCTTGAACAGTGTAATCACCTGAATCAATTCCAGGTGGAATTTCAAAAGTGACTTTCTTAGTACCTTTTTTCCTTCCTTGCCCTTTACATTCACCACAAGGGATTTCAATAATAGATCCTTGACCTCTGCAAGTGGGACAAGGTGCAGCTGTTACAAACGAAGCAAATCCCATATTACGAGTTTGTCTCACTTGTCCTTGACCATTGCATGTTACACACGTAGTTTTGTTAGTTCCAGGTTTACAACCAGATCCGTTACAAATATCACATTGCATTTGTTTTTGTAAATCAATTTCAATTTTTTTTCCATTAAGAACATCTTCTAATGTTACAGAAGTTTCATAGAGAATATCAGAACCTCGTTGTTGATTAAAACCACCACCGCTGCGTCCAAAGATGGATTCAAAAATAGAGTCAAATCCACCACCGCTGCGTCCAAAAATATCACTGAAGTCTCCACGTGCTCCTTGAAAAATATCATCACTAGAGTATCTACCATCAACACCAGCATGACCATGTTGATCGTAGATTTGTCTTTTTTCAGTATTTGAAAGAACAGCATATGCCTCAGAAATTTCTTTAAAATGTTCTGGTGCATCTGAAGAATTATTACGGTCAGGATGGAATTTTAATGCTAATTTTCTATACTGTTTTTTTATTTCATCAGTAGAAGATGTTTTAGAAACTCCTAAAACTTCATAATA
>JAPYTM010000119.1:0-1388 GCA_029941825.1 Candidatus Nitrosopumilus sp. | reverse complement strand
ATTTTTGTAAAGTTCAGTTGTTACTTCATTAACTAAAGATTGTAATGCTTCAAGTTTAGGCTTTAATTCATCAAATTCTTTATCTAAAACTTCTCTGACTTCTTTTACTGCATCAGTAATTTTGATTCCTTGTTCTTGAGAAATCTTATCCTTAAGATCATGATTAACTAATTTTTCTGTAGTGTAAATATAACTTTCAGCTTCATTTTTAAGATCAATTTTTTCTTTCTTCTTTTTATCTTCGTCAGAAAATTTTTCTGCATCTTCTTTTAATTTTTCGATTTCTTCTTTAGATAATTTGGTTGTAGATTCAATGGTAATTTTTGCCTCTTTTTGTGTCCCAAGATCTTTTGCAGTGACATTGATAATTCCATTTGCATCAATATCAAACTTAACTTCAATTTGAGGAACACCTCTTGGGGCTGGTGGAACATCAGTAAGATTAAAGCTACCTAATGAAACATTATCAGTTGCCATTGGTCGTTCACCTTGAACAATATGAATAGTTACAGCTGTTTGATTATCAGCTGCAGTTGTGAAGACTTTACTTTTTGAGGTTGGAATAGTTGTATTTCTTTCAATTAATGGTTCTCTAACACCACCTAAGGTTTCAATTCCTAATGTTAATGGAGTTACATCTAGTAAAACTATGTCACTAGTTACATCTCCAGCAATTATTCCTGCCTGAATTGCAGCTCCCATTGCAACAGCTTCCATAGGATCAACTCCAGATTCAGCCTCTTTACCGACAATTTCACTGACAAATTTCTTAACTAGTGGTATTCTTGTTGGTCCACCAATCATTACAATTTTATGAATATCAGAGTTAGTGAGTTTTGCATCTTCAAGTGCTTTGATTATAGATGGTTTACATCGTTCAACAATTGGTCCGATTAATTCATCTAATTTAGATCTAGTAATTCTTAATTCAAGATTTTTAGCACCTGTTGATGAATCATGTGCAAGAAAAGGTAAATTGACATCTGTTTCCATAACTGTTGATAATTCAATCTTAGCTTTTTCAGCAGATTCTCTAATTCGAGTCATTGCAGTTGTATCTTGAGAAAGATCTATACCTTCTTTTTTCTTAAATTCATCAGCAATGTAATCAATCAGAACTTTATCCATATCTGTTCCACCTAGTTTAGTATCTCCAGAAGTACTCAAGACTTCAAAAACACCCCCACCCATTTCCATTATAGTAACATCTAATGTACCACCACCAAAATCAAATACAAGAATTTTCATGTCTTCTTTTACTTTATCTAATCCAAATGCTAATGATGCTGCTGTTGGTTCATTGATAATTCTGACAACATCTAATCCAGCAATTGTTCCAGCATCTTTAGTTGCTTGACGTTGATTATCATCAAAATATGCAGGAACTG
>JAPYTM010000118.1 GCA_029941825.1 Candidatus Nitrosopumilus sp. | reverse complement strand
AATCACATACTGGACATTTGTTATCTTTTAATTGTAATTTTGATGCTAGAATCTGTTTTTCTTTTAAAGATGCAATTTGATTTGACATTTCCTGTATTTTTTTTAATGTTTCTTCAACTATTTCCTCTACTTTTTGGATTTTTGCCTCAAAATCCACTTTTAGCTTAATTTCCTCAAAACAACCTTCACAATCACGTATTTTACGCTCATTTTCACTAATTTGTTGTTGAATTCCTTCAATTGTCTCTTTTACATATCCTAAAAGCTCATTTTTTCTTAATTCTAATTGATTAATTTTATCAATTTTTGGTGTTTCAATTTCTAAGTTATTTTGTAACTCTTTTAGTTTTTCTTGTATTTGTTTTTGTTTTAATTCTAATTGATTTTTTTCAGGCTCTGCTTCTTTTATATCCTGTTGATATTTTTCAAAATCTTTTGTTAAAATTTCAATGTGAGTATCATCATATCCTAAATCTGTTTTAATTTTTTCACGAAATTCTTTTGTAACTTTTTTCATGTATTCTGATGCTATATCTAATTTGTCTATTCCAATTATCGCATTGAGTAATTCTTTGAATACTTTTGGAGATGCATTAATTATTGAATTTAATTCTCCTTGTTGCACAATTGATGCTATTTTCAATTTTTCAAAATCTATTCCTATTATTTTTTCAATTTCATCTGTTGTAGATTCATTCATTTGTTTTCTTTCACCTGCTGCAATTTCTATTCTATTGTTGTTTGTTATTTCAGCAAATGTTACAACCAGATTACCTTTACTATCTATTTTTCTTAAAACTTGATATTTTTTATTATTTATTATAAATTCTATTTTTACATATGACTGATTTGAACCTCTTTTGATTAATGGTTTATTTGATCTTTTTTTATGTCTTGTATGTTCTCCAAATAGTGAAAATGTAATTGCATCAATAATACTTGATTTTCCTGCACCGTTATCTCCTACAAAAACAGTTACTCCATTCTCAAACTCTAATTTTGTCTCTGAATGTGATAAAAAATCTCCTAGTTCAATTGATGTTATCATTGCTTTTCTTCCTTTTTGAATTTTTCATAATTTTCTAAAATTATTTCTAATGCTTGATTCATTCCATCTGTTGATAATGTTGGTAAAAGTTCTTTTATTGCAAAATTTGCATCTTTTTCTGAATTCAATGCATTTACTGAAAGTCTAAACATTTCATCTTCTATTACACTTGGTCTGTCCAAAAATACTGATGAATCTGATATTTGCTTAGTAGTAATTTTCCAAAAGCATCTTAGTGATAATGAATTTAATCGTGCAATTTGTGCCTGAATGTGGTCTGTTTCTATATCTTCTCCTTCTATTTTTACTTCAATCATTGGTTTTTTTGTTAGATTGTTGATTTTTTCTATAATTTCATCAATTGTTTTTTCTAATTCTGTGTATTCTGTATTAAATGAAAATTGTGGTCTAGTATCTAATTCAATCCACTTTGGTATTGCCTCTTTTCCAGAAATATCTACTTCAAAAAATCCTTTTTTGACATCTTTAATTCCTTCACTGGTTGTTAACTCAATTGATCCTGGATATACAATTGGACCTTTTAGATGATTGAATTGTTTCATATCTT
The DNA here is from genome assembly GCA_029941825.1 of Candidatus Nitrosopumilus sp. Classification (GTDB taxonomy): domain Archaea; phylum Thermoproteota; class Nitrososphaeria; order Nitrososphaerales; family Nitrosopumilaceae; genus Nitrosopumilus. Next base: position 1,487 of record JAPYTM010000118.1, on the reverse strand, counting down.
TATCATGTAAATGCCCCATTGCATAATATGTAAAATTTTTTGGTAAATCTGTTGATTGTAATTCTCCTGCAAATTTGTTAAACTCTGTAATCCCTTGATGCAATACCAATATTTTATGCCCTGAAAATTTTTCTATACTTTTATCTAAATTTGAAAATATTTCTTCATATTGTGTCATTTCTGTTTTTCTAATTTTATCTAACCCTGCTAACATGATTCCTTTGTATTCTATTGGCTTACCATTTCCTATGTATTTTGAAAATCCTAAATTATGATATATGTATGGAATTGGAGTGGTTCTAATTCTACTAATGTCATGTTCGCCTAAAATAAAAAATGAATCAATATTATTTTCTTTTAAACGTTTTAATGCATTTGCCATTTGTATTATTGCTGTGCCATTTGGATTTGGCATGTGAAAAATATCTCCTGCAAATATTACAAAATCTACATGATCTTTAATTGATATGTCAATTGCTTGGTTGAAAACATCATACACGTCTTGTTCTCTTTCGTTGGAACCATATTGTATTAATCCCAAATGTGTATCTGAAATATGTGAAAATAACATTAATCTAACAACAAATCTTTTTGAACTAATCCTTGGGTAGATTCTCCACCGACATTTTTCATTTTATCTGCCTTTATCCAAGCTTTAGTTGCACTTTGATCTGCTCCCATTTTCTTTTCTTTAACCTCTTCAACATGAACCATTGATGGTAAATTTGTCCATTGTCCAACAAGAACTGCATCACCTACGTTCAATGACGTCAATTGTGATATCAATTCACGACTGGTGGACTCTGTTGCTGAGGCTATTTGCCTTTGATCATCTTCTTGAATGATTTTCATTATTGCAAATGAGCCCATCTGACTGAGGATGTTTAAATCTACACTGCGTGGTCTTTGTGATACTATTGCTAAACCTACTCCAAATTTCCTTCCTTCTCTTGCAATTTTTGCAGCCCAATATTTTGCTGCAGTATCGTGATCTTTTGGAATGAATACGTGGGCTTCTTCAAGAATTATGAAAACTGGTTCAAAGAATTTGTAATCTTTTTGTTTTTTTGATTTTCCATGTTTTGCTATGGTTGCATTTTTTCTATCTTTTAGTAATTGTTGTAAATAAAATCCCATTGCGACATTTGCTTGTTTTTCTGATAACTCTGAAATGTTGATTATGTTTGTATATCCTTCTTTTATGTAGTCCATAGGATTTCCAATTTCTGGATCTAAAATATCATCAAATCGTCTCTGTGCATCTTCTATGATGTCTTGTACTCTATATGCTGATGTTCTAATTTCTTTTAATTTTTTATCTTCAGAATTTACAAGTGAAGCTACTTCATATTCTAGCTTATTCCAAAATTCGCCTGCTTCTTTTACTTCTTGTGTAAATGACATTCTTAAAACTCGTTGTTGTACATCTGCGTTCTCTCTAATTTCTAGAACGTCTGAAAATTGATCTGCTTCAAGTAATCTTGGAT
>JAPYTM010000117.1 GCA_029941825.1 Candidatus Nitrosopumilus sp. | reverse complement strand
TTATCACATCCATAAAGTAACATTTCATCTGAATGTAACCAAATTGAATCAAACCCGTAATCTAGGTTAATTTTTGCTTCTTGTTGTAATCTTTCTAATGGAAGATCTTTCTTTGATCTTTTATTTACATCACAAAAATCACATCCTCTACCACATCCTCGCATTGCTTCAATCAATGAATTAATTGTAGGACCTTCAATAACTGGAATATTTTCAAGGTTTCTAACGAAACAATGCATTAATTCTGGTGCATCACCTTTTTCTAAATCTTGGAATAAATCTACTGCTAATTCATCAGCTTCGCCTACAACCACTGTATCAACTCCATGAATTTTCATTCTGTCTGATTTTGCCATCTCCCATGCTCCATTACCTCCTACCACAACTTTGAAATCGTATTTCTTTTTAAGCTGAATAATACTTGCACACATTCTTTTGAATTTCATTGCAATGTAGGATAATTTCTCTGGTGACATTGTTGTTGTAACTGGCGCCATCCCTAATGGATCCATAACGTTAATTCCAACAACTTTGGTATCTGGACCAATGGATTTATCGAGCATTTCGGGATGTGCCATAAATACCTCCTCTCTTTTGTATCCTCCTTGAAGTAATGAGCTTTCTATTCGTCTTAATCCTACTTGAGCAACTTTAACTTCTCCTGTTATGGGATCTGTTTCAACTGATGGACAGAAAACTTTGTCAAATACCCATTCAGGTAGAACTTCATATGGCCCACATGCAATAAAACCATAAAGAAAATTACCTCGATAATTTGTCATTAAACTACGATCAGCAGTAAGTACTATACGTTTGCCAGCCAATTATTCAACTTCGTTAATGATCATTATATATCATTTACGTGATTACTTTCATTTATTCATCTGTAAATTTTGATTGAATTATTTTTTATTTTTTCTAATAGTTCTATTTGCAATATTTGCAGCAATTCCTCCTGCAGCAATTCCATTATCAATATTCACCACTGATAATCCTAATGAACAACTTTGAAGCATCGATGCAAGTGCTGCTATTCCCTTTTCACCATATCCGTACCCTACTGATGTTGGAATTCCAATAATTGGAATATCTATCATGGTTGAAACAAGTGTTGCTAAAGCACCCTCCATTCCTGCAGCCACTATGATACAATCTACATCTTCTTCTATCATTTTTTTTAAGACTGGAAATATTCTTTGAATGCCTGCAATACCTACATCATAACTTGTGATACATTTACAATTCATCGCTTCACACATTAGTCTAGATTCTTCTGCCACTCCAATATCTGATGTTCCTGCAGTGATTATTCCCACTTTTCCACCATGAAATTTAATTGGTTTTTTAAATAATAATAGCGATGATGATTTTTTACCAACCTTTGTTTTAATTTTCAACTTTTTTCCAAAAACTAAAATTTTTTGATAATCTTCTTTTCTAATTCTTGAAACAATTACTGAATTTGTTTTTTCCAAGGTTTTTTTAACAATCTTTTTAATTTCATCCAATTCTTTTGTTTCTGCAAAAATTACTTCTGGAATCCCCCTTCGCTTTCTTCTGTTAATGTCAATTTTTGCAAACCCTTCTACTTCTTCAATTGAATATAGTGATAGAAGTTTTTTTGCATTATTTACAGAAATTTTATTTGTTTTTACTGATTCCAAAATTTCATGAATTTCCAATGATATTTTTTGTTTGTTTGGATAATAAAATGCTTAGATTTCAATACCTGAAATAGCGTTTTTTACACTTTCAATTCCTTTATCAAATACTTTTTGTTCTTCATCATTTAGATCCAATTCAATAATTTTTTCCACACCCTTTTTTCCAATTACTGCTGGAACCCCAATTGTAACATCTGAATGACCATATTCACCATCAAGGTATGTTGCTATTGGAATTACTTGTTTTTTATCTCTTACAATTGATTCAACAATTGCAGAAATTGCATTACCTGGTGCGTGTACTGTTGCCCCCTTTAATTCAATAACTTTAGCTGCAACTTGCTTTGTGTTTAGAACTAATTCATCTAATTTTTCTTTTGGAAGAATTGTTGATAATGGAATTCCTGAAATTGAGGAAAATCTTGGTAATGGCAACATGTTTTCACCATGTTCACCAATAACTAACGCATTGATGGAATTACGAGAATACCCTGTTGCTTCATGAATGAATTGTTTGAATCTTGATAAATCAAGCATTCCACCCATACCAAATACCCTACTTCTTTCAAATCCTGATGTTTTGTAAGTAACAAATGCCATTGGATCTAGTGGATTTGTAACTGGAATTATAATCGAGTTATCTGCATATTTTTTAATATTCTCAACGACACTCTTGACAACTGAAGCATTAATTTTCAAAAGATCCATTCTTGTCATTCCTGGTTTTCTTCCAGAACCTGCAACTACTACTACGATATTTGATCCTTTCATGTCTGCAAAATCATTTGAACCTTTTACTTCTACATCAATTCCTTGTTCTGATAACATGTGGTTGATGTCCATTGCTTCTCCTTGTGGAAGTCCTTTTGCAACATCTAGCAACAAAATTTGATCATCTAATTTCTTTAATGCCGAAAATAATGCTGCGTCTCCACCTACTTTACCTGAGCCAATTATTGTAATCATGAAAAACGATGTCAATTTTCAATAATTAAATCTAATGAAATTTCTTACAATTTAGACGAATTTATAAGCATTTTTGCTAATTTTTAATCAATGGTTCTTGTAATTGATCCACAGATTGCAGGTATATCTGGAGATATGCTTCTTTGTTCATTGGTAGATTTGGGCGCTGACAAAAATAAAATAATTAATGGAGTTAAGCAATCAGAAAAATATTTCTCAAATTCTTCTATCAAAAAAATTGATTTTAAAAAAATCCAAAAACATGGTATTCAATCTACTGAATTAATTTTAGAAATTGATGAAGATGTTCATGAAAAAAAGGGTTCTGAAATCAAAAAAGCAATTATTGATTCTATACAAACAATTAATCTTTCGGAGAAAGCAAAGACTTTTGCAGAATCTTGTATTGATACTTTGATTTCATCTGAATCTAAAATTCATGGAATTCCTGAAGATTCTGTTCATTTTCATGAGGCATCT
>JAPYTM010000116.1 GCA_029941825.1 Candidatus Nitrosopumilus sp. | reverse complement strand
AAACAAAAAACTAAAAATGAAATTATAAAGGATTTAAAATATCAGGCTCATTTAGCACGTAAAAAAACTCGGGAGTTTGGTGACATGGCAAAAAAACACAAACTAGTAGATGATGTTACTAGAGAGAAATCTGATGAAATTATTCAACATGCAAAAAAGAAAGGATATGAAATTAGTGAGATGCTAATTAAAAAAACTGGAAGACTAAAATCAAAATTAAGGAAAGGCACAAAATTAGGCGTTCAAAAAAGCATTAAAATAAAAAAGAAACTTCAAAAACCTTCAAAACAAAAACATTTGGATTTATTGAAAAAACTTGGAGAATTAAAAAAAGCAGGAGTCATAACAGATAATGAATTTCAAGTAAAAAAGAAAAAAATTCTTGCTAAAATTTAGATCATTCAAAATTAATCTTTTCTCAATTTGTTGTGATTTATAGGTCAAATCAAAATTATTCTAATACTGATGAAATTTTGTTCAACTTGTGACACAAAATTAACTAGAGACACTGCTGATGTTGGTGGTCCTATGATTTGTCCTAAATGTAATCCTGAAAAAATTATTAAAAGAAAACCTACCTATGGGGTAAATTATTCTGGAAGAACTAGATCTTGCTCAAAAGGTTGTGGTGCTGAAATCTATTGGGATGAAGAATTCAAATCTGATAGTGGGAAATTTATCCCAATTGATACAAGAACTGATGAACCACATAATTGTAATGGCTCAACTAATGATGTGGAATATTTTCCAGACGAAATTAAAAAAATCATCGTAAAACCAATTGAACCTATTCTTGTAGATAATAAAATCACATTACCTGAAAGTGTATTATTTGATATTAACAAAATTCCCAAATTAGAAATTGATAATGATGGTATAATTCATGAAATAGTTCAAGGCCATAAAGATGAATCATTAGCAATCATACATTATGAAAAATTGGTTTCATTAGAACCTGAGAAAATTCCAATTGAAAATCTCCATGATGTTTTATCTGAAAATATTTTACGTGGACTAAAAGAATATGGTTTTACAGGATTATTGCCTTTTCAAGAAGAGTCAATCCGTTCAATTCTACGTGGTGATAATTCAATAATTACTGCACCAACTGGTTCTGGAAAAACTGAGGCATTCACTATTCCAATATTACAAAAATTATCAAAAAATACCTCTAATGGGGTATTTGCCTTACTAGTTTACCCACTAAATGCACTAATTGATGACCAGATTACAAAAATATCTACGTTAATTGAAAAATGCGGGTTATCTGAAACCATCTCTGCATATTCTATCCATGGGGGGCAAAGCTCCAATTACAAAGATAAGATAATTTCTGATTCATTTAAAAAATCAATAATACTTGCAACAAATTTTGATTTCATCAATTACCATCTGATTTTACAAGATAAAAAATGGAATCAATTATTTAAAAATGCAAAAATAATTGTAATGGATGAGGCGCATTCGTACACTAGTTTTCATGGCTCCAATGTGTATCATGTTTTAAAGCGAATGAAACGCCATATGGAAAAAGTACAATTCATTGGATCTTCTGCAACATTGGATAATTCAAAAGAATTCTTTTCAAACATGTTTGATTTACCTACAAATTCATTTTCGTATATTCAAAGTAAGTTTAGACGAAAACAAAATATGCATCTATTTTTCATAATGCCTAGAAAGTTTGGGCAACGTACAACTATGGAGATGCTTTGTTCAATTTGTTTTAAAAATAATAAGAAACAACTTGTTTTTAGTAACACTCACAATGATGCAGAATTTTTAGCATCAAATGTTGAGGACTCAAATGATGATATTAGAATTCAAATTCATCGCGGGGGTCTTGACCAATCTGATAGAAAATTGTATGAAACCCAAATGAAGATGGGTGAATTAGATGTGTTATCTTGTACCCCTACATTAGAACTGGGAATTGATATTGGACATGTTGATGTAGTTATTTCAGCTTTCAAAAATGAATATGATTCATTTGTTCAAAGAATTGGACGTGCTGGAAGAATGGGACAAAAATCATATGCTATTTGTGTTTTTGATCCTGAAGATGCAACGTGTCATTTTTTTACACGAAATATGGATGAATATCTAAATCAAAACCATATAGTTGAAATTAACAAAAATAACCCCATCATTGCAGACAAGCATATTGCTTCTGTAGGGATTGAAAAACATGCAGCAATTGAGCCTGATAAATCAAAATTCTTTGATTTTGCAAATAGTGTAAATTTGAGAGGGACTTCAGGTGAGGTTATAATTTATTTCAATAATAAAAAAATTGGAACTCGTGATATTCCTGCAGGATACTATCAATTACATCAAAAAGCAATTTATCATTTCAATAAACAAAACTATGAGGTAGAATCATTAACAAAAACTCAAAATGGTGCTAATGCATATTTGATAAAATCTACTGAAAGACAAAAAAGAACAATTCCTATAGTAAAAACTAGCATACAAGAAATTTCTGAAGAACATGCAATTCATAAAAATATTACAAATGAACACTCTCAAAAAATCTCATTAAGATATGGATTAATTGATCTCACTAGAATTATTCCAGGTTATTTGAAAGGTAATTACAATGACTCTATAGATAATTTTGAAACACATAATGGTGATTCAATTCCATCCTGGAAAAACTTTCAATGGAAATCCAAACACTCTACAGTAAGTATTGAGATACCATCAGAATTCATATCAAAAAAATCTAATTTTAATGGAAAAAGTCCAATAATACAAGATGTTAACATCCATACAATTACACATGTGTTAGTTAATGCAAGTAAAATTCTTACAAAATCTGAATCAAATGATCTTGATGTTTACTATGAAAATGGTGTAATCTATCTTTATGATAACTCTTCAGATGGATTTAATGGGTTTAGTAAAATAATTTTTGATAATTTTGAAAAGATTCTTCATATTTGTAATTCGTTGTTAAATGATTGTAATTGTCCAGTTGATGTAATGCAGAAAAAATCAGTTAATGATGATGATTGGGGGGGATGTCCTAAATGTACTTTTACTACAAATTATTGCCAAACAAAAAATAAAGAACTATCTAAAAATGGTGCAAAAAGATTCTTTACTTTTTTTAAAAATTTAAAGT
>JAPYTM010000115.1 GCA_029941825.1 Candidatus Nitrosopumilus sp. | reverse complement strand
GTAGTAGTATGATATTGTAATAAATCAACTAAATCTTGAACGATGAGTGGTGGAGTTCCAGCTTCTTTACTTTCTTTTAGTCTTTGATTAACTCTAATGATATCAACCATTTTGTGTGTCAAGTCATCTTCTGATCTGATTCCAGTTTCAAGAATGATTGAGGGTCTAACAGTTACGGGTGGGACAGGTAATGCTTGAAGAATAAACCACTCGGGCCTAGCAGTGATTGGATCGTAATTTAATAATTTTAAATCATCATCAATAATTTCTGAAAATCTTTCTCTAATTGTAATTGGAAGTAATCTATGTTCACCAATTTCTGTTTTTTCAACAAAAATAGTTGGTTTTGTAAAGATTAACTCGTATTGTGTTTTACCACAATGAGGACATTCTTTTGCTTTTTTTGCCTTTTCTATAATTTGTTCTGGAATACGTTTTTGAGAAATTTCAGTGTATGCTGCTTTTTTATCTTTAATTCTTTGGAATGCATCTAAATCTTCTTGAGGTACTTTGAGTCTTGTACAAGAACGGCAAGTTGATTGCAATAATTTGTAAATATTATCAATAAATGCAATATGTAAAATAGGTTCAGATAATTCAATGTGTCCAAAGTGACCAGGACATCTAGCAGCCGTATTTCCACAAGTTAGACATTTTTGTCCAGGCTCGAGAGTTCCCAATCTTCCATCCATAAGACCTCCTTGAACTGGCATTCCATCTTCATCATATGTTTCAGGAGCAGTAATTTCAGATACAGAATATTTTCTAACTTCAGTTGGAGACCATACTGAGAATCGAATTCCATTAATTGATTTTATTGCCTGAATCGACATTATACTTTCTCCTCAATTAATAATCGTGGTGCAATGTTAAGACTCTGCATTTCTTGTAATAATAATTTGAATGCATATGCAACGGACACAGAAGATACTTTGGCTTTATCCCCACATACCCTACAAACATATTTTCTTTGTTTAATATCATGATAAGCAACTAATCCACATCGTTCACATACAAAGATATCAGATTTATCAGATTCATCAAGTAATCTATCTTTTAGAATCATTGAAGCACCATAAGCAATTAAACAATCTCTTTCCATTTCACCAAATCTTAATCCTCCACCTCTTGCTCTTCCTTCAGTTGGTTGTTTAGTTAACATCTGAACTTGTCCTCTTGCTCTTGCATGTATTTTATCTGCAACCATATGATGAAGTTTTTGATAATATACAACTCCAATAAAGACTTCAACTGGAAATGCTTTTCCAGATCTGCCATCATACATTATTTCTTTACCAGAATGTTTGAAACCATGTGCATCCATTACCTCTTTGACTTCATCCATTTTCTCACCTACAAATGCTGAACCATCAAATCGTTTTCCACGAAATGCTGCAGATTTTCCACAGATTGATTCCATCATCATTCCAACAGTCATTCTTGAAGGGAATGCGTGTGGATTAATCAAAACATCAGGAGATATTCCCTCAGCAGTATATGGTAAATCTTCGGCTTTAGCTAAAATTCCAAGTACACCTTTTTGTCCGTGTCTTGATGCAAATTTATCACCAATTTCTGGAACTCGCATATCTCTTGCTCTAATTTTAAACATTTTTCCACCCTCATTTGATTGAGTCATTACTATAGTGTCGATAACTCCAGATTCAGAAGGTCTGACACCAATGGATGTATCTCGTCGATATGGACCAGTTGATTCAAACTCTCTATATTCTTCCATAAATCGTGGTGGGCTAGTCTTACCGATCAAAATATCTCCACCTTTAATTGGAGATTCAGATGCAACAACACCATCTTCTTCAAGTAATCGGTATGCACGTTCTCCCTTGTAACCTCTAATGTTATCTTCAGCATTAGGAATCTCAAAGTTATCACGCATTCCACCAGGATATTGTTTAGCTTCAGCATCGTAAATTCTAAAGAAGAAAGTTCGTCCTAATCCTCTATCAACTGAGGCTTTACTAAGTACAATTGCATCTTCAATGTTATAACCATCAAATGGTAATACAGCAACAATACAATTTTGACCTGCTGGTCTGTCTTCTAATCCTAAGAGTTTCATTGCTTTAGTGTTAACAATTGGAACTTGTGGATATAGCATCAAGTGTTGTCTAACATATGTACTGGTATTCATCATTGGTGTGGAAAATCCCAAACTTTGTTTTGCCATTGCAGACTCGTATGTATTTCTTGGGGACTGGTTGTGTTCAGGATATGGAATAATGGATGCTCCGGCTCCAAGAATTGCAGGTGGGAAAACTTCAAGATGTGTGAATTTTTTAGTATTTTTATCATCTAATGTAACATAACAATTTTCTTCTTCATTTGCATCAATCATTTCTAAAACACCCATTCTCAAAAGATCAGTCCAAGAAATTAATTTCTTTGAGATTTTATCTAATAATTCTGTAGTTAGTAATGGTTTGTTATCTTTAATAATAATTAATGGTCGTAAAACCCGTCCAGCATTACAATTAACGTATAATCTTTTTGTGGAACCTTCAATGTCAGATTTATGGAATGAAACACCAACGTGTGGATGAATCTTTGAATTTCTTCTAAGGTCTCTTAATGATTCTGCTAGTTGGTTACCATCTTTAGCATATCCAATTAGACGACCATCAACAAATATTCTAGCTCCATCTTTTTGTAAATCTTCTTTTGCATCAAAAAAGTGCACAGTTCCAAGTTCATAGAGTTTCTCTACAATATCTTCAGAGGGTATATTTACTGAAATGATTCCAGATAGTGCCAAGTTTTTTACCAAACCACAATTAGAACCTTCAGGGGTTTCACTTGGACAAATTCTTCCAAAATGAGTTGCATGTAAATCTCTTGCCTCAAAGTTTGGTTGAGTTCTACTAAGAGGAGATTGAATTCGTCTAAGATGACTAATTGTTGAAAGATAATTAGTTCTATCAAGTAATTGAGTAACACCAACTCTACCTCGTCCCCAGTTTCCAGTTGCAATGGCATTGTTTAGTTTATCAGTAATAATTCCTGGACGGATTGCAGCAGCTACTGCATTAATTCCACGTTTTTGTCCTGATCTTTCTAATTGGTATTTCATATCTCGGACAAGATTTCTAAATGCAGTTCTAAACAAATCTGCTAACATTTGTCCTGCAAATTTGATTACTTTGTTACCATAGTGATCTTTATCATCAGG
>JAPYTM010000114.1 GCA_029941825.1 Candidatus Nitrosopumilus sp. | reverse complement strand
CTATAAAAATATAATGAAATAAATTAATAATATAATAAAATAATTGAAAAAATTATAAAAATAACCAAATAATTACTATAAAATACAAAATTTGAGATAAAAAGGAAAAATTCCAAGTATTTACAAAACAAAGTAAGGTTTTTAGATATTTTTTAATGAATCATTTTATGAGTAGTTTAAAAATTGTAATTCCAATATTAGTAGTAATTACAATAGTAGTGATAATTTTTAATTTAACACAAAATGAAATACTTGAAGAACAAGTTTCAGAATTTAAAAATCCAGATGAAATTGAAGGATTGTTAGATAAAATAAGAAATGATAAATCAGATAATGAAAGTTCAGATAATCCATATGTTCCAAAAGAGAGAGAATGGATTCAATCAGGACCGTTCAAAATTGATCGTAGTGAATATGTTATTGGGGAGAAAATTTTTATCAACATAGAGGAATTAGATAAAACCACAAAAGGTCAAATGGTATTTTCTAAACAGATAAACAACACACATAGTTATACATACAAAAAAATTTCATTTGATGGTTCAAAATCACAACAAAATTTCTATTTAGGATTCACTCTAAATCCAGTTAGAGGGGTTTGTACAATAGATACATTCGTAGGAAATTGGGAACTTATTTTTGCAGGAACGGATTTTGAAAGTTTAAAATTTAAAGTAACAAATCAAATTGTTCCAGGAATGGAAAAACATTATGAACCAGTATGTTGAATTACTTTAATTCATGATGAAAACAAACTTTTTCACCAGTATGACATGCAGGACCTGATGGTTCAACAAGATAGATAATTGCATCAAAATCACAATCAACTAAGATTTCTTTAATTTTTTGAGTGTTACCAGATTCTTCTCCTTTCATCCAAAGCTTATTTCTTGAACGACTCCAAAACCAAGAGTTGCCAGTTTTTTTTGTCAACTCTAAAGATTCTTTATTTGTATAAGCAAGTGTAAGGACATCTTTTGTATTTGCGTCTTGAACAATTACAGGTACTAACCCGCCACTTTTTTCAAAATCAATTTCATCAATAGATTTGTTCATATTTTTAACCTACAAATTATACATTATAATCTTACAGGTATTTTTTTCTCTTTAAGAAAAGATTTTACACCTTTTACACCATGAGTTTCATAATGAAAAATAGAGGCAGCAAGGGCAGCATCAACATTTGACTTTTCAAAAATTTCTACCATATCATCAGGCTTTCCACATCCACCAGATGCAATTACAGGAATAGAAGCATTATCAACTATAGATTTTGTAAGTAAAATATCATAGCCATTTTTTGTACCATCAGCATCAATACTGGTGAGTAAAATTTCTCCAGCACCTAGTTTTTCAGCTTTTTTTGCCCAGGAAATAGCATCAATTCCAGTTCCTTGTTTTCCGCCAAAAATAAAAACTTCAAACCAAAACTTTTTTTCATTTTCTGAAAAAATATTTACATTTTCTTTAATTTCATAATTTCTTTTAGCATCAATTGCAACTACAATACATTGTCTACCAAATAAGGTCATTAATTCAGTAATTATTGGAGGATTTTTTATTGCACTAGTGTTAATTCCAACTTTATCAGCACCGTTAAGTAAAATATTTCGAGCATCATCAATTGATTTAACTCCACCACCAACAGTAAATGGAATATTAATTACAGATGCAACTTTACGTACTAATTCCTTAATTGTCGCTCGCTGTTCATTTGAAGCAGTAATATCAAGAAATACAAGTTCATCAGCACCTTCAGCACTATACTTAGCAGCTAACTCCACTGGATCTCCAGCATCTTTAATGGATTCAAAATTTAATCCCTTTACTACTCGGCCATTTTTTACATCCAAACAAGGAATAATTCTCTTAGTTAAAGTCATGATAATTTCTTTGTCTCCTGAATTGTAATTTTATTCTCATAAAGTGCTTTTCCTAAAATAACACCCCATGCATTTCTTTGTTTCACTTTAGGAATATCATCAATGTTAGAAATTCCACCACTAGCTATCACATTTGCTTTTTCTAAATCACATGCTTGTTTGAGAAATTCCAAATCAGGACCTTCCAATGTACCATCACGGTTAACATTGGTTAAAAGAAATTCCGTAAATCCAACATGTAAAAATTCATTCATAGAATCAATTAATGAAATATCAGTGGTACTTTGCCAACCATGAGTAACAATACTTCCATCTTTATGATCAACGGAGATAACGATTTTTTCAGGTCCCAAAGTAGTTAGTAATTTTTGTAACAATTCAGGTTCTTTAAAGGCAAAAGTTCCAATTACAACCCTATCAACAATGTTTAGAGCTTCTAGTATCAATGATTCAGAACGTAATCCACCTGCAATTTCAACAGGAATGGATACAGATGAAACAATTTTTTTAATTAATTCAAGGTTAGAGCCCAATCCCAGTGTGGCATCTAAATCTACAAGGTGGATCATATCAGCACCGGCATCTTGCCATTTTTTTGCAATGCTGATTGGATCATCACTGTAAACGGTTTTTTGGTTAGGATCGCCTTTGTACAATCTAACTACTTGGCCATTCATAAGATCAATTGCAGGAATTACTTTCATTTTTTACACACATTTAGAAAATTTTGTATCATGATTTTTCCAACATCTCCAGATTTTTCAGGATGAAATTGAGTTCCAAAGAAATTGTTTTTTTCAACAACTGCAGGAACTCTAACACCATAGTCAGATTCAGCAGTTATTACATCATCTGATTTTGGTTTTGCACGATAAGAATGAACAAAATAAACCCAAGAACCTTCATCAACACCCTCAAGAATAGTTCCAGGTTTTTTAATTTCTAAATTATTCCAACCCATATGAGGTACTTTCATAGTAGATGGAAGAACTACTATCTCCCCATCAATTACATTAAACCCTTTTTCAATTCCTTCTTCACTTTTTTCAAAAAACATTTCCATTCCAAGACATATACCTAAAACAGGAGTATCAGTTTTAACAAAATCTTGAAATTTAGTTTTGGAATTTTCATTAATGCTCTTCATTGCAGGATCAAAATTACCCACACCAGGTAACAATAATCCAGAATAAACATTGGGTTTATCAAAAGAAGTGATAACATCTACTGAAGCACCTGCTTGCTCAAGAGAATTTTTGAGGCTGAAAATATTTCCAGCACCATAATCAAAAATGGCTACACTAACCATTACATTGAACCTTTAGTGCTTGGAATTCCTTTTTGTTTTTTATC
>JAPYTM010000113.1 GCA_029941825.1 Candidatus Nitrosopumilus sp. | reverse complement strand
AATGCTGCAGTAGTAATTTCAAATAAACCAGATGCAAGAGGTCTAAAAATTGCAGAAAAATTAGGAATTAACATAGAAGTTATTGAAAGTAAAAAGTTCAAAGGTAATAGAGTAGAATATGATAAAAAAATAATTTCCACTTTGATAAAATATGGAGTAACTCCAAAAAATGGTCTTGTATGTCTTGCAGGTTTTATGAGAATTATCAGCCCAGAATTTGTAAAAAAATACAAGAACAGGATTATCAATATTCATCCAGCTCTTCTCCCATCATTTACTGGACTTGATTCACAAAAACAGGCATTGGAGTATGGTGTAAAATATTCAGGATGTACAGTACATTTTGTAGATTCGGGTATGGACACAGGTCCAGTAATAATTCAAGCAGTTGTTAAAATTAAAGAAAACGATACAGAAACATCATTATCAAAAAGAATTCTAAAAGAAGAACATAGAATCTATCCTGAAGCAGTAAACCTATTTGCAAGAAAAAAGATTAAGGTTTCAGGGAAAAGAACAATAATTAGTTAAGAATCAGATCCACCAAAAAAATATAAAACTTTTAGTTCAATTGTATTTCCATGAAAAGAATGTTCCACATCTTTTGCAACAAAAAATAATTTATTCGGAGATACAGGGTAATCTTTATTTTTTATTTTTAAAAAACCATTTCCTTCAATCACATAATACACTTCATCACTTGCATGTGGAGTTTGAGTGTCTTCTTCTCCAGGTTGTAAAACTAAAACCCCAGCAGCTAAACTATCATGATTAATAAAAGTGTGAAAATAGGAATTACTTTTTTTGATTTTCTCTAAATAATTGGATAAATTAAATTCTAGTTTCAACTTATTCAGCAGCTACTGTGTATGTTTTTCTCACAGGATCTGCACTCATAAAGGAGTGTCCTTTTGGATGAATTTTTTCATGTTCAGGGCTTTGGTGCATTTTGATGAAAGTGTCTTTACTTTCATGCTCTACAACTATTCTATAGCTTCCATCACCAGATTTCAGAAATCGTCTAGATACAAATCCAGGAAAGCTAGACAATACCTTATTTGATTCAGAGAACCAACTTTTGAAATCATCTTCAACACCCTCTTTGAGTTGAACGTCTGCTATCATTACAAACATGTTATGACTATGAAAAATCCCATTTAATTTCTTTTCTAAGATATTCAGAAAAAAATCCAAGAATTAAATATCTACAAATCAAAAACAGCATATGGTAGGCATCAAAATTGATGGAAAAGTAATTGCTCAAACAGTAAAAGATAGAGTCAAAAAAGCAGTGATTGAGTTAAAATCTCAAGGTATTACCCCTTGTTTAGCCACAGTTTTGATTGGTAATGATTCAGCATCAGCCACTTATGTTAAAAATAAACACAAAGCATGTGAAGAGGTAGGGATTATCACAAAAGATCATAAATTAGATTCTACAATTACACAAATACAACTCAATGAAATTATTGAAAATTTAAACAAAGATGGTTCGGTTCATGGGATTTTAGTACAACTTCCATTACCTGAGCAATTAGATGAGTTTACCACAACCTCAAGAATTTCACCATTAAAAGATGTAGATGGTTTAACTCCACATAATGTAGGATTACTTTCAATGAAAAAAGCAGTATTAGTTGCATGTACACCATCAGGAATAATGGAAATGTTTGATCATCATAAAATCAATTTGGAAGGAAAAAATATCGTGTTAATTAATAGAAGTAACTTGGTAGGAAAACCACTATATCATTTGTTATTAGAAAAAAATGCTACAGTACTAACATGTCATTCTAAAACTAAAAATTTGACAGAATTATGTAAGAATGCAGATATTATAATTACTGCAGTAGGGGATAGAAACAAGTTCACACTGACATCTGAAATGATTAAAGAGGGGGCAGTAATAATTGATGTTGCAATATCAAGATTCCAAGAAAAATTAGTCGGAGATTCAAATTATGAAGAGATTATCCAAAAAGCATCATTTGCAACACCAGTTCCAGGAGGGGTTGGGCCTATGACAGTTGCCATGCTATTAAAAAATACAATTACTGCAGCATCATTGAGTACTCAAATTGGAAGATAGTGGAAAAAAAGAATCACTTAGAAATTTTCTTTTAGAAAAAAGGGATAACACATCGTATGATTTGTTAAAAATTGCTAGTGATAAAATGCAGAAAAAATTAAAGAAAATTTATGCATTTACAAACGCTCAAAGAATTGGTGTGTATTATCCAATAGGAAGTGAAATTTTAACACAAAATATCATTCAAGAAATAATCAGTAAGGGTCAAGAAGTATTTTTACCCAAAGTGATTAATGAAAAAATAGAATTTAGAAGAATAACTGATTTTTCAAACCTAGAAAAAGGTAGTTTTGACATAATGGAGCCAAGAGATGACTGTGAAATTAATAACAGCCTAGATGTTATTTTAGTTCCAACTGTTGGCATATCCCCATCAGGAGTCAGATTGGGATATGGTCATGGTTTTTATGACAAATTTTTAGCTGAACACAAAACTACAACAATATCTCTAATTTTAGAAAAACAAATTATAAAAAATATTCCAAAGTCAGAACATGATGTTCTCATAGATTGGGTAATAACTGAAGATAGAATGTTTGAGACTCAAAGATAGTCTAGACCTTTTTGGCCGATATCTTTTCTACAATATTTATGAGACCAACTAATTTTTTCTAATACCAAATATGCATTTTTAATTGCAGATTCTAAAGAATCACCTAATGCAGTAACTCCCAAAACACGTCCTCCATTTGATAGAATTTTTCCATCAATTTTTTGAGTTCCTGCATGAAAAACATATGCGTTATTTGGAATAGAATCTAATCCTGAAATTTCTTCATTTGTAGGATATGATTCAGGATATCCGTCTGACGCTAAAACAACACATACTGCAGATTGATTTTTCCAAGTAGTTTGAGGCATTGATGAGAGTTTGCCATCAACACTTGCAACAAAATAATCGTACAAATCAAAATCCATCCTCATTGTAATTGGTTGACATTCAGGATCACCCATTCTCACATTATATTCTAAAACATATGGTTCATTATTTCTAAGCATTATTCCAGCATACAAAAATCCCTTGAAAACAATTCCTTCATTTTTCATAGATTGAATTGTTTTATCAATAATTTGTTCTTGAATTTTTTTTGCCAATACATCATCAATAATTGGAGTTGGAGAGTATGCCCCCATACCACCAGTGTTTGGACCTTCATCATTATCAAAAATTCTTTTATGATCTTGACTAGTTGCCATTGGAATTGCAATTTCACCATCAGATAATGAGATATATGATGCCTCAATTCCATCTATTCGTTCCTCAATAATGATTCTATTCCCAGCATCACCAAATGTTTTTTTCACTAAAATTGTTTGAATCGCAGATAT
>JAPYTM010000112.1 GCA_029941825.1 Candidatus Nitrosopumilus sp. | reverse complement strand
TGGCACAGCATGGCGAAAGAGCATACATAAACGAATAGAAAAAAACCCTTTTTTCTTCTTTTTATTTAATTTCTAAAAACTATGCCTATACACAATTTCTCTTCTAATTGTATAATGTCTGTGATTTTTTATTAAAAACAAATGAATTTAGATTTGATTATTTTATTCAAATCATGTTAACTTCTACAACTAAACTAAATTCAATTCTAAATGATTCTGATGTCATAATTGTTGATACTCGTTCTTTCAAAGAATATTCTGAAGGACATATCCCAGGAGCAGTACACTTGGATCTTTTTGCATTTCATTGGATTGATACGTCAAAACAAGGAATTGAAAATTTCAATAATCAAACTAAAACACTTCTTTCATACCTTGGAGTATCTTCTGAGAAAAAAATCATTTTCTATGATTCTGTTTCTGGTATGCTTGCAGCAAGAGGAGTATGGCTGTTAATGTATTTTTCACATCAAAATGTTTCAATGCTTGATGGTGGAATTACAAAATGGAAGAATGAAAATCTTTCACTTGAAACAAAACCAAATGGTTTCAACCCCTCAAATTTTTCAGGAAAAATAAATTCAGAAATCATTTCAGGATTTGAGTATATTTTAGACAATCTAAATAGTGTAAAAATTCTTGATGCTCGTTCTACTGGGGAATATGATGGAAGTATGGTTCGAGCTGCTCGATCTGGCCATATCCCAAATGCAATCAATATTGATTGGAATCAAAATATCAATGAAGATGGGACTTTCAAAAGTGATGATGAATTATCAAAAATGTATGATTTTCCAAAAGACTCAGAAATTATCACTTATTGTCAGGGGGCATATAGGGCTGCAAACTCCTTTTTGGTCTTGAAAAAACTTGGATTTACCAATGTTCGAGTTTATCTTGGTTCTTGGGGAGAATGGGGAAATCGACTAGAACTTGCTATAGAAAAATAATTTATAATTTTTATTTTCTTTTCCAAATGAATTGATTGTAAATCAATTCTGGTCTGATTTGTCTAAACACTTCTCCACCACCAACATACCATTTTGTAAAGAATTCGTACAAGTGCAATCTGAGGGATTGGATATACACAATTAATCCTTCAATCATCATAATTCCCAAGTTGCCGCCAATAATCATAACTATTGCTGCACCTGATTCTATTCCACCTAATGATGTGAATGCATTATTTACTGTCATTAACAACGCTGCATGTACCAGCAACATAATACCCAACCGAGCATAACTAATTGTATGAGCTAAACTTTCAACTGTTTTTCCTAAGAGAACTTCCATCATAACACTAGCAGGATCACTTCCATCCTCTGGGTGTTTCTTTGCATGCATTATTCCTCCCACCATCATGATAATCATTGATGCAATGATCAGTACAATTGAAATTCTAGTGATAATCCAAACTTGAGCCCAGTCTCCTAGGAACATTGTTACCCATGGAACTGCTTCGGTATGAACTTTAGAATACATATTCATCACATCATACTGTGAACCAATTGCACACATCATAACAACAACAATTCCTCCGTAAAGTATCAAATTTGGAATAGCTTCTGTAAACACTGCTAGTTTTTGTCCTTCTTTTACTAATCTAATAATACGTAGAGTCATTGCCCAAACTAAATGTACAATTCCAATGAATAATGAAACTTTGAGAATATCAATTACTTGATCAAATGTTAATTCTGCAACACTTAGAATTCCAACAATCCAACTAACTGAATACAATGCTCCACCTGGTTCTAACAGTCCTTCTAATGGACCCATATGCTCAAGATGGAAACCAAACGCTTCTCCTGCACCAACACCAGCTATTGCAGCAGATGCTCCAGAAATTGCAATGAGCATTCCCCATCTAGAAAGCTCACCTTGTCCTTTGAATTTGAATAATAAACCTAATCCCATTAGTAATAATCCGTGACCCATATCTGCAAACATCAATCCATAGAATATTGGCCACATCAGAGCAATCATTGGAGTTGGATCTGGTTCTCCTGCTTTAGGAATTCCTTGACTTTTTGTAATAACTTCAAAAGTTCTGACGAATCTTCCGTTGTTAAATAATGTTGGAATTTCTTCTTTTAGTTTAGGATCTGTAATATCTTCTACAACTGACATCCACTGTTTTGTTGAATTTGTGAATTTTGATTCCATTTTTGCTGGAATAAAGCCTTGAATTACTGCAAAGTGTTTAGTTCCACCAGGTTTTCTTAAAGTTTCAAGTACCTCTTTTGCAACTAGCGCTTTTTCATGAATAGCTAAAATATCACGTCTAACTTTCTTTGTTAATTTTGATAACTCTTTTTTGATGCCTGTTTGTTTTGTAGTTAATTCTTTGATTTTTGATTCTGCTAATGTATAAGCCTCACTTGGAATTTGTGGAAAACCTTCAGGAATTTTAAATGTATTTGAATTGAAACTTCTTAGGACTTTGAGAACTTTCTCTGAATCCTCTGTATCTGAAATTACTAAAAGAGCAGATTTGTCTTTACTCTCTAAACCATATTTGTAAATTGTAATACCTTCAAGTGAACGATTAATTTCATCAAAATCAGCAGTATCTATCACAAAGAGATTTGTAAAGAAATATTTCATTAAACCAAATCCAGTGAGGTCCATCTTCATTTTTTTAATTACTTCTAGTGTATCTTTGAGTGAATTATATTCCTCAATTGCAAGTCTAGTGTTTGCTGCATCTTCTAATAATTTTGCAGGTTCATCAATTATGGATGGTGCATCTTTTTTTAATTCTGCAACCATTTCTTCAATTTCTTCAATTTCATAGTCCTTTTTCTTGATTACAGTTCCTTTGAATAATATCTCCATAATTCCAACAGTTAGTGGAATTCCCATCCCTTTGACTACATCATCTATTGACTGGAAAGTCTGTTGTGCACTTAATAGAAGATCATCAATTTCTGGTGTGACTAAATCATTTGTGGAATCAATTTTGTGAAACCATTCAAATTCAGTTAATCTTGAAACCACTTTTGGAGATTCACTTCTTGGTAAAATTATGGTTCCAAGTTTTAGATCGGCTGTTCCCAAGACAAATTTTG
The DNA here is from genome assembly GCA_029941825.1 of Candidatus Nitrosopumilus sp. GTDB lineage: Archaea > Thermoproteota > Nitrososphaeria > Nitrososphaerales > Nitrosopumilaceae > Nitrosopumilus. The sequence continues at coordinate 396 of JAPYTM010000112.1, read as the reverse complement.
GGTGTTTTCATTGAGTTTAATATCTTTCTGATGTATTTTTTTTCCAAACATTAAAATCTATTATGGGTCGACTTTCCGCATTGGCATCAAATTCTGCATTAGAAATTACAATTGATAAAATTCTAAAAAATACTGAAAAAGATATTCTATCTAATCTAAAGTCTGCACTTGATGATTCACATCAAAATCTAGATGATTCTATTCCTAAATTAGAATCAGAGTATGATAAAGTCATTTCAGATGGCAAAAAAGAAGCAGACAAAATTGAAAAACAAATAGTAGGTAGTGCCGATATTGAGGCTAGAAATAAGCAATTATTGTTACTAGAAGAGGCAGTTGACAAGGTCTTCTCTAAAGCACTCGACCAAATTTCAAATGTTGATCGAAGTGGTGATT
>JAPYTM010000111.1 GCA_029941825.1 Candidatus Nitrosopumilus sp. | reverse complement strand
ATGTATATGCCAGGTGCAACTGCTGTTGGAATTACTTTTGATGTTGGTGTGGTCTTTGTTAGCGAAAAAAGGATCGCATTTGGAAATTTTCTTGTAAGTAAATCAACAAAGAAGACATTTTCTATTACCTCTAAAGTAGGTGCAGCATGTGCTGGTCTTGTGGCTGATATGCAGATACTCTCATTACAAATAACAGCTCTTGCAAAAATTAGAAAAATGGAGCTAAAAAGAGACGTTCCTCCAAATACAGTTGCAAAAATGATGTCTAATATGATGTATGAAAGGAGATATTTTCCATTATTGACTCAGGTAATTGTTGGCGGCGTTGTTGATAAACCAATAATGTACACTCTTGACCCATTGGGCTCTGTTCTTCCTGATGAATATGCTGCAGTTGGAACTGGTGCTGAAATGGCATTAGGTGTTTTAGATCCTCAATTCAAACCAAACATGAGTAAAGATGAAGCAATTGATTTGGCTAAACGTGCTGTTCGTTCAGCTACACTAAGAGACTCTGCAAGTGGTGATGGCTTAGATATTCTTGTGATTACTAAAGATGGTACAGAAGAATTTACAGAATCAATAAAATAATTTTAAGTTTTTCTAAATTAATCGTATATTGTTTTTCCAGTTTCCCAAAAATTGTCTGAAATATAGTGCATATTTTTTATAATTTCTCCTTTTTGCATTTCTTCTAATTCTGAACTAGATACCATTGATTTTCCAACAGCTAAAAATTTGTGTTGAGATTCTTCTATGATGCAAACAAGTTTATCTTTATCAAATTCAGTGAATTTTTTAATTCCAGGTCTCATCAAATTTGCACCTTTACACATGAATTTGATAGCACCCATGTCTACTGTAACACTGGGAAATTTTTCCAAAGTTTCTGTCTCAGATAAAAATGGTAAATAATCATCATTAATTTTTAAAATTTTTATCCCTTGACCTATAATTATCTGTGCATCATTTGTTATTTGATGAACTTTTAGATTTTTTATTTTAGGAAATTCCATTCCCCAACTTTCTGAAACTATTTTTAAAAGTGATACTGTTTCACTTTTTGAAATTAAATTAGATTTCAATCCCTTACAATCTCTTTTCTAATATCTAACAAATCTCTTAGAATTGAACTGGCAGTTTCTGTTCCTCCTGCACCCTTTCCGATAATTGTTTGAGTTCCTGAATGTTCTGATGTAAATGCAATTGCATTTAATGTTCCATTAACACACAGTGGGTCATTATTTGATATTTCTTTTGGTTTTACTGCCAATTGTTTGTTACATGATGAAATCAATTTAATGGAACAATTGTTTTTTGCTGCTTTTTTAATATCCTCTGTCGTAACTTTTCGTATTCCTGTACAGTCTATATCTGGCATTGTTACTTTCATACCCATAATCCAATTTGCAAGAATTACTAATTTTGCAGCAGCATCTAATCCGTCTAAATCCAATGACTCATCTGCTTCAACATATCCCTTGTTTTTTGCATCTTTGAGTGCATCTTCAAAAGATAAACCTGTAGTCATATTTGATAAAATATAATTTGTGGTTCCATTAAGAATTCCAGCAAATGATGTAATTCTTTCACCACTTAGACTATTTTTTGCATAATCTAAAATTGGTGTACCTCCACCAACAGTCCCACTAAATTTGAACATAACTTGATTGTATGTTGCAAGCTCCATTAATGATGGAAATGCTAATGCTAACGGGCCTTTATTTACAGAAATAACATGCATTCCTTTTTTCATGGCTGTTGTGATGTGAGACATACCAGGTTCTGCATCTTTGTAATTACTTGCTGTAGTCTCAATTAACACATCTGCCTCAACATTTTTCAACATTTCAATTCCTGACCAAGAATTTTTTGTGTCTGCATAATTTTTTACAGTACCAAACTTTTTCTTTACTTCTACAAGATTTCTCAAATCCAAACCTGATGTATTTACTGCACTTCCTTTACTATCAATAACTCCAACTATTCTTGGTTTTAATCCATATTTTGCATAAAGATCCTCTGATCTAGAATCCAATAGTTTTACTAAACTTTGACCAACTACGCCAAATCCACATAGTATAATTCTCAAAATATTTTATTCCTTTTTGTTGTATTGTTACAGTTCATTTATTCTCCTTCGATTTTCTTATCATTAATTGTGTTTTATTAATAATTTTTGAATACAATTTCATAGAAAACACAGTCTATCCTATTTTATGACTAAGATATTACTCTTCATTATCTTTTTCATGCTGTAAAGAAATGGAATTGATACAATATCTCAAGTTTGTAGGCTTTGGTCCATCATCAAACACATGTCCTAAATGTGCACCACATTTGTTACAGTTAACTTCTGTTCTAACTGTTCCATACGTTGTATCTGAAATGTATTCAATTTTATCTTCAGAAATTGGCTTCCAAAAACTTGGCCAACCTGAACCTGAATCAAATTTTGTATCTGATAAAAACAATTCTTCCCCACAACACACACATTTGTATGCTCCATCAAATTTGCTATTATTGTATTTTCCAGAAAATGGGGGTTCAGTACCATGATTAATACAAATTTCATATTGTTTTGAATTTAGTTTTTCTTTCCATTCCTCAGATGATTTTATGACTTTTTCTACCATGTTTTTTATTACCTTTTTTGATATTAGAATATTTTTTATTTTAACTTTTTTCTCTTCTCTTCTGTTCTTTTTTCAGATTCAAATCTTTCTAAATCATATTCTTTTAAATCAACAAATTTCATTATTTTACTTAGATTAGGATGTACTTTGTTTATTTCCTTAAACATTTGTTGTGCAACTCGTCTATAATCCACATGTCCTTGTGGGATTGTTCTTAATTCTATTAGATGACAAGCTTCTCTTAGATTAAATTTCATAAAATATGGATAGTTGAATGCAAAGTTTACTACATACTGTCCTTGTTCTGGATATTTTACTCTGATTTTATCAAATGTTTCTTTTGTTTTGTTCATACAATCTTTAAAGTCGTTTTCAATTCCAAGAACTTTAATTTCATTTGGAATCATATATCCGTGATCTGTTGTTAACAATTGTCTTTCAAGTGTTAAAGCTCTATGTCTGTGAAAATCTCTAAACATTCCAAAATTATTACATAAATCAAATGTATAGTAAATATTTTCAAACGCTCTTGATGGTCTATGGCGTCTATTGGTTCTAAGTTTTGTAAATTCATTAATTATTTTAATTTTTTTTACCTTTGAAAATTCCTTTACTTGTTGTAAAATATTTTGATATGATGTACTTGGAGATTGCTCATAAATTATACTAGTAATTATTTTATCTATTGCAATCTTTTCTGATTCATATTCAACAAGTTTTGTAATTGTACCTATAGTTGATTTTGATTTAATTTCTTTTGCAACTATTGATTTTGATTTATTTTTAATATTTTTCAAATATTTTTGAAATGCTTTTCCATATTTGTCATCTGCTCTTCTAACAAATGATT
>JAPYTM010000110.1 GCA_029941825.1 Candidatus Nitrosopumilus sp. | reverse complement strand
CCAGACATTTGAGCTTGTTTTCCACCAGTATCCAAACCAATAGTTTTTGCAGTATCTGAACTCAAAGTTACAGATTCATAACCAAGATGAACATATGTGTTGGAAGTTGATTTGAATTTATCCATCAATAAAGTGATAATTTTTTGTAATCTATCTTGACGTGAATCAATTACAGTGACAACTTTTTCACCTGTAAAATTTTTAGAGATAGGATTATTTTCATTTAAAGTGGTTTGCCATAAAATTCTTGAATTTGGTTGTTCTTTTTCATATTTTTCATAATTAAACGGATCAACAAGTAATCCTAATTTCCATGCAGCGTATGGAATATCTTTTGCAATGTATGTGGCTGTACCATTACTTCTAACAATTACCTTGTCTTCTTCTTTTTCTTTACCTCGAATTACCCAACATCCAGCATTTTTACCATCATTTTCAAATTCAATTAGATTCATTTCTTTGAGTTTTTCAAAGATTTTACTCCATAATCCAGAACGGATTATTTGAGATTCAAAATTCAAGCAATCATAAAAAACCCCCAAATTCCAACATGTTTCTAATTGACCACTCAAAACTCTTTTAGTAATTTTATCTGCAAATTTTGCAGTGTCAGAAGTACCATCTTCAAGTTCCTTAAGAACATTTTTTCTAATTTCTTCAAGATTTGGATCTGCCTCATATTTTTCTGTTGTTTTTACATAAACATCATCTCCACAATAATGATCAAATTTCTTATCATTAGGAGGTTCTAAAGCAAATCCAAAATGTTTGAATCCAACTATAATATCTGCAACTTGAAGACCAGAATCATCAATGTAATTTAGAACATTGACATTATAATTTGCTTTTTTTAAAATTCTAGATACAGTATCACCGATAATGATATTGCGGATATGTCCTATGTGAAGAGCCTTGTTAGGATTAACACTTGTATGCTCAATTACAATAGTAGAATTATTTCCAACATCAACATCGCCAAAGGTATCAAGATAAGATTCAGATATTATTAGTTGACTCAATTTTGTCCAATCAGCAAAGAAGTTAAGATATCCAGATGGATGTGCTTCACTTTTTAGAACTAACATTTTAGAAAAATGAGAATATTTTTCAGATATGATTTCAGCAATATCTTTTGGACTTTTCTTGAGTTGTTTTGAAAGTAAAAAAGAAACATTGGAACTAACATCACCAAAACCAGGTTTTGCAGGTTCCACAGAAAATTTTACATCAGATATAGACATATCATCAAGTATTTTGTTGAGATTGTTTTCAATTTCATCAATAATTGATTTGAAGGTCATCTTACAACTCAGATAATTTTGGTGCTAATTTATCTAATGCTTCAAGAACACCATCTCCAGCATTTGCAGAAACAGTCATAGTTGCCTCAGATTTTACTTGCTCAGAGGCATTACCCAAAGCAACACTAGTTTTTGCAACTTTAAACAATGGAATATCAGTGGCACTATCACCAATAGCAATTACATCATCACGTAAAATATTGAGTTTATTCATAATTTTACTAAAACCTGTTCCTTTATCAATTCCAGATGAATTGATATGAAAAGCATATTGACTGTCAGATAATTCCACATTGATATTATTTTCAGCAAGGATTTTTCTTGCAATGTTTAGATCAAAAGTTCTATCTAAAACAACTTCAGTCATTCTAGGAAAAACAGGTTTTTCTTTAACATTATCAATATTGTTTTGTATAATTTTAAATGCATTTTTGCATTCTTCAAGATTCCCCAACAAAACGTGTTCATTGGTATCAAATGTAAGACAGCCACCATTTTCACCAACTGCAATTTTAGTAGTGCCTCCAAATACAGATAACAAAAATCCCTCAATTGAAGAACGGCCAGTAACAAAAATTACATTGTGCCCCATAGTGGTAAGACGTCTTAATGCTTCAAGTGCATCCAAATGTATTCTCCCCCCACCATTTTCAGTGATAGTTCCATCAATATCTACAGCAAATGTTCTCTTTTTCACAAAGATTGTTTTGTAAACCGAATAATATTTGCTACGTAAGTAGAGTAATACGATTTTATTTGTAAAGAATATTTTAAAAAATGAATAGTATTGGGAATTCCTGAAAAAATTAAAGCCATTCAAGATGAGATGGCAAAAACTCAGATTAACAAAGCTACTGAGAAACACGTTGGTCTACTAAAAGCAAAGATTGCCAAACTCAAAAGAGAGCAAGAAGATAATATTATTAAAAAATCAGGCATGAAGCAAGATGGCTTTGATGTTAGAAGGAGTGGAGATGCAACAGTTGTGTTTATTGGATTACCAAGTGTTGGAAAATCAACATTACTAAACAAAATGACTAGTGCAAACTCAACTATAGGGGCATTTCAATTTACAACACTTACGGTGGTTCCAGGGATGATGGTGTATAGGGGTGCAAAAATTCAAGTTTTGGATCTGCCAGGAATAATCAAAGGTGCATCAACAGGAAAAGGGTTGGGAAAACGAATTCTTTCAGTTGCAAGAACTGCAGATTTAGTGTTATTGATGTTAGATGTCTTTCAGCCATTTCATGAGGATGTATTAGTAAATGAATTAGGAAATATTGGAATCAGATTAAATCAATTACCACCAAATCTAACAATTGAGAAAGCATCAATGGGAGGAATTGCAGTTGCACAACAAGTAAAGCTTACAAAAATTTCAGTAGATCATCTCAAAGCCATTTTACATCTTTATGGAATTGTTAGTGCACGTGTTGTGGTAAGAGAAGATGTAACATCAGAGCAATTAGCAGACCACATTGCAGGAAATATTAGTTACTCCAAAGCGTTAACTATTTTAAATAAAATTGATTTGGTGGATAAGGAATTTCTAAAAGATTTAAAGACAAAAATAAAATCAGATGTTATAGAAGTATCTGCAAATTCAGATATCAATATTGAATTACTAAAAGAAAAAATTTATGAAAAATTAAAATTTATTAGAATTTACATGCGGCCAAAAGGAGAAGAAACGGATTTCAAAGAACCATTAATTGCAAGAGAGAGTGATACAGTAGAAGATATCTGTAACAAGCTTCATCGTAGATTAAAAAGAGAATTCAGATATGCATTGGTTTGGGGGAAAAGTGTAAAATTTGGAGGACAAAGAGTAGGGTTGAGTCACATTTTACAAGATGAAGACGTGTTAACAATTATCAAAAGACGTGGAATGTAATTTTAAAAAAATAATTAAGATCGTAAAATAAAACACAAGTTAGTAAAATCATATAGAAAAAATAAAATATAAAAATAATTTTTCAAATAATATAACATTCAAGCGTAAAATGTAGCATGATTCGTAATAAAAAATACAAATTATGAAATAAAAAAAGAAAATGAAAAAATAATGTAGAAAACTTTACGATCAGAAAAAAAATACTGATCTAAAGAAAAAAATTTCAAAAGTAATTACTTGACTAATTGTTATCAATTTGTGTAATTTTTTTTAGTTTAACCACTGAAAAACAATGAAAATGTCGATTTCAATAATGGCTACAAAAAGAAAA
>JAPYTM010000109.1 GCA_029941825.1 Candidatus Nitrosopumilus sp. | reverse complement strand
CTCCACGTGACTTACAAGTTGATCCTGGAATTACTCAATATGGAAAATTAGATGGGAGTTTTGATAACACTGCTGATATTTTATTACTAGTTCGTCCTGATTACACTATTTTTGATGAAGTACGAAGACGTGAGGATTTTAGAACATTTGCTGATTTACGTTTGACTGGAGTTGGCATGGTTGGTGTAGTTCATGCAAACTCGCCATTAGATGCAATTCAACGTTTCATTGGAAAAATTGAACTTGGAATTATTCCAAATGTATTGGATACTGTAGTGTTTGTAAAAGATGGTCAGATTGACACTGTCTATGATTTGGAATTAAAAGTAAAAGTACCTTCTGGGATGACTGAATCTGATTTAGCTAGACCTGTAATTGAAATTCGAAATTTTGAAGACAATGTTTTAGAACATGAAATTTATACATTTGGTGAGGAAAATGTCATTGTTCCTGTTTCAAAAAGATCAGAAAAAACTGGAATTGAAAAACTTGCTGAAGACAAAGTACGTGAAACTTTCAAAAGATATGATCCTAATGTAAAAGTTGAATTTTTAACTGATGCCCGAGTAAAAATATTCGTAGATGAGCAGTACATTGCATCTATTATTGGAAAAGGAGGTTCAAACATTAATGAAATTGAAAAATTTCTTAAAATTCATGTGGATGTTGTCGCAAAAGATTCTGAATCTCATTCAGCAATGGGTCCTGATATTAATTTCACTTTTTCAGAATCAAAAACTGCATTACTTCTAACTGTTAATAGAGAATACACTTCTATGCATGCTGATATTTACGTCAATGACAAATATGTTGCATCTGTACGAATAGGTAAAAAAGGACAAATAAAAATTCCAAAACGCTCAGATCTTGCAAGAACCCTTATGCAGAACACATCTTCACAAAATGAAATCCAATTACTGCTCAAAGATTTTTAAAACTTTCAATTATCCTGGGGTTTGCTTTAAGAAAAGTAATAAATTTTCTTAATTGTTTTATTGTTTTTGGATTTAGATGGTGTTCAATTCCTTCTGTATCTTGGTTTGCTGTATCATAACCTACTCCCAAAATTTCAAAAAACTCTAATAGAATTCCATGTTTTTGTCTAATCCCTTCAGCTGTTTTTACCCCCTTGGTTGTAAGATTAATCCCGTGATATTTTTCATATTCTAAAAATCCTGCTTCATCTAATCTTTGAAGCATTTTAGTTACACTTGGCGCACTTACATTCATGTATCTTGAAATATCCAATGTTGTCGCATAACCTTTCAATTCCACTAATTCTGAGATAATTTCTAAATAATCCTCCATTCTTGTACTTGAACGAGCTTTTTCTGATTGATGTGCAGCTTTAATCGAATCCAGTCTTTTGGAGTTTTTAGAATTCATGTGATCTTTGTATTTACATTAAATCTAGTATAATTGAGTGTCTCTCTTGACTTTGGTTATTCTTTGTTGACTTGAATGTAACCATTGTTGATCATTGAATCTTAACTAATTTTTTCTAAATGAGTGATAGAATGACAGATCCTTTAAAGGCACGATTAGAAAAACTACGAAAAATCTCTGAATCAGCTAAACGTAGAGCAAATCTGTATGTCGATGTTGCTAAAATGGATGGTACTAATACTACAAGTTCATTGGGTGCTTTACAAAAAGCCTCTGCACCTGGAAAGAAACTCCAAAAGATTGGATTTTTGATGTTGTGGGTTCCTGAACCAACTGGTGTTACTTGTGCAATAGGGGCACCAATGATTCTTGCTGGCAGGTATCTTGATAAAAAATACAATGGTGCAACTATTCATGATATTGGACATGAAACAAAAAATACACTTTCATCAATTAATGATTTTAAACATTCTATACTATAACATTCAATTTTTAAAAGGAATGAAATTAATTAATTCATGACTACTAGAGCTCAGGCTTTAATTCCAATCTCAATTGCTGCAGTGATTATTGGGGCTGTAGGATTAATGACTCTTCCAAGTGAAAGTAAATTAGAATCAGTTGAATTTCCTAGGGGGACAATCATGGTTGATGATATTCCACTTGAGGTACAAATTGCAGATACTGATCCTAGACGTGTTCGTGGACTGATGTTTCAAGATCAATTACCTTATGATCAAGGAATGATTTTTGTATTTAATGAACCTGGACTTTATTCACTTTGGATGCTAAATATGCAATTTTCTTTAGATATGATGTGGTTTGATCAAGACGGTAAAGTTGTTCACATTGAAAAAGATATTCCTCCATGTAAAACTGTGGTGGAAATCTCTGCTTGTCAAAGTATCATACCTAGTGATGATGCAATTTATGTTTTAGAGGTCACATCCGGATTTGTTGATCACAATAATATTACAAAAGACTCTGTGTTGAGAATTATTTCAATTTAAAATTGCAAAACCTTATCTTGGAATATTAAAGTGATTGATTTATGAACATGAAAATTTTAATCATATTTACAATTTTATTTGTGATACTTGTTTCGCTTTCACTATTTTTTATTTTTAAAGATACATCTGAATTACCATCAAAACAAATCTATGGTGCTGGTTTCACTTACTATGATATTGAAAAAATTAAAACATCTTTGGCAGAACAAAATATTTTCATATCCACACCTGTTGCAATAACTGATCATACTATATCTCAATATTGTACTTTCTTTGATGGCAATGTACAGAAAACCCCACAATACTGTACAACCACTGTCATACTGGATTCTGAAGGAAACACATTGGGGAACATCAACATCGGTGGGGATACAGTATCTCCGATCCTAGCAATTGCTAATCTTGAAACTCCCTCTTTAGATTCAAAACAAGATGAGGTTTACACAGTATTTCAAGTAATGATTGAGACACTTGTTTGTGATTGCTGGGAAGACAAAAAGTCTGAAGATTTTGAATCTATCTCTGCCTGGCTAGATGCTGCTCAGGCATTTTATACAATTGAGCAACGTGATATAAAATCTAACATTGATGGTCTTGGAGAATACCAACTGATTTTGGAGATCACTTCTAAAAAAGATTCCATCCTGCAGACACTACTCATTCTAAAGTAGTCTAAATATATACGACAAAATTCTTTGATTGACAATTACAATGATTGATCAATTATGGTTAATTCTTTTAGGATTCACTGCCGGAATATTGGGGTCAATGGTTGGTCTTGGAGGAGGCATCATTGTAGTTCCTGTGTTGACTTTTTTGGGATTTTCACCTACTGCTGCTGCAAGTAATAGTCTTTTTGCTGCATTGAGCAATGCTGTTGCTTCAACTATTTCATATTCTAAACAAAAGAGAATTGAATTTTCATTAGGACTGAAACTTGGATTACTTACAATTCCTGGAACCATTCTTGGCGCAATAATTTCTACTGATGTAGCTCCTGAAATTTTTAAAATTTTGTTTGGATTTGTTTTGATTGCATCTGCAATTTACATTTTTTTGAGAAAGAAGATAGAGACTAGAGAAAAAACAATATCTTCACAAATGATGGTTTTTGCAGTGGGGGCTAGTTTCTTTGCTGGAATTAT
>JAPYTM010000108.1 GCA_029941825.1 Candidatus Nitrosopumilus sp. | reverse complement strand
ATTCAAATAAAAAGAGAAAAAAGTTTGGAAGAAGATAGTCAATCATATTTTTGGATAAAATTTGAAGGTGAGAAAAAACTAGCTACTGAAAATTTAGTTCCAGGTAATCAAGTTTACAAAGAAAAATTAATTATCAATAGAGGAATTGAATACAGATTATGGGATGCGTTTAGAAGTAAATTAGCAGCATCTATAATGAATAATTTAGAAGATTTTCCTTTTAAAAATAAAACCAAAGTTCTGTATTTAGGTGCATCAACTGGAACTACAGTTAGTCATATTTCAGATATTGTAGGACCAAGTGGAATAGTTTTTGCAGTTGAACATGCAAGTAGAGTTGCAAGAGATTTTTTAGATAGAGTAGCAGGGTATAGGAAAAATGTGATCCCAATTCTACAAGATGCTAGAAGGCCAAAAGAGTATTTTTCAGTTTTTGGAAAAGTTGATGTGGTGTATGTAGATATAGCACAACCTGATCAAACAGAAATTGCAATAAATAATTGTGAAATGTTTCTAAAAAAAGGCGGGTATTTTTTCCTCGTAATAAAAACAAGAAGTATTGATGTTACAAAAGCACCAAAAAGAATTATTGAAGAGGAAATTCAAAAACTGGCAGAAAAATTTGATATTTTACAAAATATAGATTTACATCCATATGACAAAGACCATGCCATGGTAATTGCAAAATATAGAGACTAATTATTATCTAAAATTTTCTGAACAGGTTTCCAACTTTTACGCACAAAACTAGGCATGACTTTATTTTTTTTATAATATTTAGTCACAAATTTTACAGTTGTTGAATCTGAAGGATATCCACTTCCTAAATCATGATTTTTTCTTAATTTTTCAATGGCTTTATCTCGTGTTACTTTAGCAAGAATTGATGCAGCTGAAACAACAACAAATCTGCTGTCAGCATGATGATATGATTTTATCTTATGATTATCAGATAAAGCAGAAATTTCTTTTCCAAATCTGCGAGGATTAACATCACATGAATCAACATATGAAATATCAGAATTTAGTTTTGAGACAACTTTTGCCATATATTTTGCCTCCAAATTATTTAGATGGTGTTTTCGAACACTTGCATCAATTGATTTTGGTGGAATTTTAGTAATGTAATAATCATCAACAAGTTTAATAATTTTTTTGTAAAGATATTCGCGTAATTTCGGAGAAAGTTTTTTGGAATCTTTAACTCCTAATGAAGAAAGTTTTCTCAAATTTTTTTTATCAATTGAAATTCCAGCTATTACTAATGGTCCTAACATTGAACCTCGTCCAGCATCATCAATCCCACAAATTTGCACAAATTTTATCTTAAGGCACAAGTATTAAACCGTTATACGTTTAGAAAAAATAGAAAGTAATTGGAAATTCCAAATGAAAGTCTTCAAGAAATTTTTGAAGGCAAAACAAAGATACTGGTACCAAAAAAATCAATGACAGATAAAGTTCCACCAAAAGAACCAGCATTTTTTAATCCAAGAGCAAGAGTGAGTAGAGATTTTTCAATAATTGCATATGCCGCATTTTTAAAAAAATTCGAAGGCCCAAAAATTTTCTTAGAAGGGTTGTCAGGAATTGGTGCAAGAGGGTTAAGAGTTTCAAATGAATTACAAGTTGAAAATGTAATAATTAATGATCTAAACCCAACTGCTCTGAAAATGGCAGAATATTCAGCCAAATTAAATAATCTAAACAATATTGAATTTTCGGAAAAAGAAGTTTGTAGATTCTTTAGTAATTATTCAAAAAAAGGAAAAAGAGGCTCAATTGTAGATATAGACCCATTTGGTTCACCTGCAGCATTTTTTGATTGTGGTATTAGAGCTACCATGCATGGGGGAATTTTATCAGTGGCAGCTACAGATCTACAGGTTCTAAATGGATTATTTCAAAAAGCATGTAAGAGAAAATATGGTGGGGTTCCAGTTAGAGTGGAATATGGGAATGAAATTGCAATAAGATTGATTCTTGGTTGTCTTAGAATGGTTGCAGCAAGATTAGGAGTCGAAATGATCCCAATGTTTGTTGAAAGCAATATGCATTACTATAGAACATATGTAAAAATTCTAAACAGACCAGATCAACAAGAAAACTTGGGATATATCTTACATTGTAAAAATTGTGGCTATAGAAAAATCTCATTAGAACAAGAACAAGAGTGTGAATTATGTAAATTGAAAATCAGTATTGCAGGTCCTTTATGGATTGGAAAGATTTTTGATAAAGAATTTGTTCAAAATATGTTACTTGAAATCCCAAATTTAGAAATAGATAAAGTTTGTGAGAAAACAATTTCCAAATGTCTTGCCGAATCTGAAATGCCTGGAACATACTACACAATAGATGAGATTGCATCAAAAATGAAATCATCACCTCCAAAACTTGAAAAAGCAATATCATATTTACAAAAAAATAATTTTGTAGCTAGTGTTACAGCATTTAGTTCAACAGGATTTAGAACAGATGCAAAAATTAATGAAATAATTAAAATATTTCAGACTATCCAATAAAACCAAGACAAACACAGTATAATTCACTACTTTGTGTTCTACTGGCCTTGGGTTTTGTAAGATTTATTCTAGCAAATTTTTTCTTAATATAATCTCTAAACTCTAAAGTATATTCACCATCAAAAATTTTGAAAACAGCATTTCCTTTATTTGCTAAAACTTTGTCCATAATTTTTGTACAGTCATAATTTAAAGAAATTTGCTTGGCATGATCAACAGACCAATTCCCACTAACTTTAGGGGAAAGATCACAAACTACAGCATTAACTTTACGTCCAAAATAAGATATTACTTCATCAACTAAATGTTCATCTTCAATATTTTCACGTACTAGATATGCACCAGGGATTTCTTCAACATAAGATAAATCAACACCCATAACTTTACCTTGATTCCCTACTAATTTTACAGCAACCTGTGTCCAACCTCCAGGTGCACATCCTAAATCAAGGACATAAAATCCTGGACCAATTAATCTATAAGATTTGTTTAGTTCTGAAAGTTTGTATGAGGAACGACTTCGAAAACCATTATCGTGTGCTAATTTTCGATAATAGTCTTTACGTGCATCCCTAAGTTTCATTTGGACTTCGCAGGTTTTTTCATTTCAGCGATTACCCAGTCTTCAATTAATTGACAACTCTTAGGACTTATTTCACCATCAATTGAGCATTTTTGCTCAACAGGACAAACTAAGCAAGGAGCATTTTCAATGGATTGAGTACTAACGGGGCTCTTTTTAATTATTAATCTGTAAGTCCAACGACCTTTTTCAAGAAGTTTTTCTCTAGTGATTGTTCCCATTCGTTCTAGTTTCAATGCTAAACGAGAGCCATCACGACTTGAAAGTTTAAGTTTTTTCCATAATTCACTTTGGAACATTCCATCAGATTCACGTTCTGCTAAAATATCATATACTTTGTTTGTTAGTCTCTCCATATCGACTTTTTCAATTCGGAAATTTTCAATTTCTTCATTAGTAAGTTGTTCTTCTAATTCTTCTTCAAGTGTTTTTTCAGCTTCTTTTTTAATATCTTCTAATTCTTTTTT
>JAPYTM010000107.1 GCA_029941825.1 Candidatus Nitrosopumilus sp. | reverse complement strand
CACCGTCAACTAATTTACTTGCAGCATACATGGAAGTTACTGCAGTGATAACTAAAAGAACAACAATTCGAGGTTTGGATATCTCCACTATTTCTTTAAATCCCAATCTCACTCTATCCCATTCCAAAGCCATTTAATTTCTTCGTATACTAGAATTACATTATTTCAAAAGGAATAAGTATCTCAGTCCTACCAGCTATCTTAAATGAGTAACTGGGACCTCATGATGCCGGGAATGGGACTAACAGCTATAGGCTTGGCTGGAGTTACAATATCTTATTCCGGAATTGCACATACATTCATCGATGGTATGCATGCATTAACTGGTCTTACCATGTTTATTGGGTTAATTTTCTTAGCTGCAGGCATCTTAGATGGGGGTGTTTCAACCAGTAATAGAGCCAAAGCAACAACTTTGGTAATTTTGTCAATAGCATTAGGATTTGGAATGTATGCACTTGGAACTATGAACACATCAGACTATACAGTTACACTAGCTGGGCTTTTAATGGCAATTGCATTCCCAGCAATTCTTATTGCATATCTAGCAATGAAACATTCAACTTTAACAAAACCAATCGGGTCTATTGTTGGAATTGCTGCAGCAACAGGAATTATCATGTGGGTAGCATTTGGATTTGTTAGTCCTGACACATACATGTTATCTGAACAGGTTGGAATAGATGAACCAACTGAAGATATTACACCAGCAGGACCAATATTTGCAATTGAGATTATGGAAGATTCTGCTCAAGAAGGAAATCCAGATTACAGTCCAGATGTTGCAATAGTTACACAAGGATATGTTGTGGAATGGACAAATGCGGATTCAGCTGCACACACAGTTACTAGTGCAGTGGACTTTGGTGAAACATTTGATTCTAGTTTAATGAGTGCAGGTGATGTCTACACATTAGATACAACTGATTTAGAAATTGGTGAATACGAGTATTTGTGTATTGTACATCCATGGATGGTTGCAACATTGGTTATTGAAGAACCAAAAGAACCAATCAAAGTAACAATTCCAGAAGGTGCTGCAATCCCTGAAGATGGGCAAATATTTTATGATCCAGAAGTTATTGATATTTCAGTTGGAACCACTGTTCTCTGGGAAAATGTAGATAATACAATGCACACAGCAACTTCAGGTAATCCTAACGAAGGAGTAGATGGAGTGTTTGACTCAGATATATTATCTGCTGGAGACATGTATGAATTTACATTTGCAGATGTAGGGAATTATGACTATTATTGTATTTTACATCCATGGATGATTGGAACTGTTAACGTAGAATAGATTTGCAGGAAATCATATTATCACAAACAGACAAAAAAATTCTATCAGAATATTCAGAAAATCAAAAACCTAATGAATCATGTGCAATATTATTTGGCAAAAACAATCAAGTTTTAGATTTATTTTTAACAGAAAATATCGAGAAATCACCAGCAAACTTTACAATTTCAAATAAACAATTAATTGAAGGATATAAAATTGCAGAAGAAAAAAAAATGGATGTAATAGGCATATTCCATTCACATCCTAATTCAGATGCATATCCATCAAACACCGATAAAAAATTTATGCAAAGTAATCCAGTAGTATGGATAATTTACTCAGGAATTAACAAAAACTTCAAAGCGTATCTTCTGGAATCAGACATTATAGAGATTACAATTAAAGAAAAATAATTCAAGACTGTAAACTAAATGTTGCATGTTTTCCATCTGAATTGACTAGAATAGTTTTATCAGGTGAAACAATTTTTCCAAGAATATTTACAGGTGATGCGGGAGTTATTTCTCCAGATGTCCCAATAGGTGTAGGGCCATAAAACAAGCATATTGCTTTTCCAGTAGGCCAATATGCAACGTCATTTAGTTGAACTGGGGATATTGCATTTTCTTCAGGTTGGCTAATTGGAGATTCAGAAGTATAGATTTCATCACCCCAAACATTTAGATCAACTGAAAAGGGTAATTTTGTAATAAAATCATTAACAGTTTTGGGGGAATTTGTATCATCTAATTCTAAAATAATTGGAGGAGTGTTGGAAATTTTGATTTGAACTATGTGTTTCATAGACTAGTATGATCTTTGAATTAAATATCCCTTTTTTTTATTAAGAATAATGGAAATTCACGTATACGACACTTATGTCAAAGCAGCAGATGGTCATACCATGCACTTTGATGTAATTACTGGTGAAAAAGATCACGATAAAGCCCTCACATATGGCAAAGAGTGGTTAGAATCAGTTGGAGAAGGAAAAGCAGAAATGACTACAAACGAATGTCAATTCTGTCACTCACAAGGTGCACCAGAGCCAGTAGAGACAGCAATTAAAGAAAAAGGCTATTTCATCCAAAAAATGGAAGGCTGTCCTTAAACATTTTTTTTCCTTTTTACGTAAAAGTATATTTTTTAGATTAATCAATATAGAAATTACATGTCAGAACACAAGTATTCAAAGTGTACAGTAGAAGGAGATAAAAAAATAAAATGGATTTGTGGATGTTTTCAAACAGTTGATGGTTATTTCAAATTTTGTGATACACATGATGAAACTCTGAAAAAAGCAATTCAATCTCAAATAGATGAATTAGATATGACACGAATTGTTGAAAATTAGATAGAAAGAATTGCGACAAAAGCAGATACAAAGACTATGGCAATTGTGTTAAGTAATTTAATTACAGTGTTAAGTGCAGGTCCGGCAGTATCTTTGTAAGGATCACCAATAATATCACCTACAACTGCAACTTTATGTATTTCAGAACCTTTCTCTCCTTTCATTTCAATGAGTTTCTTTGCATTATCCCATGCACCACCAGTATTTGCTAAATGATATGCCAATAATATTCCAGTAACAACTGCACCCATTAACAATCCAGCTACTGCAGTCGGACCCAAAAGAACTCCTAAAATAATTGGAGCAGTAATTGCGACAATTGCAGGTTTCCATAGTTCTTTAATTGATGCAACAGTTGCAATATCTACACATTTAGCATAATCAGGTTTTGATGTTCCAGCAAGTATTCCAGAATCTGCTTTGAATTGTCGTCTAACTTCATCAACCATTTTTCCTGCAGCTCTAGATACACCATTAATGAGTTGACCCGTAATGATAAATGGAATTAAACCACCAATTAGTAATCCAACTATAATAGCAGGGTTGGTTAAACTATAATCTAAATTCAATACACCTTCAAAAACATGAGCTGCTTCAAACTGAAATGCCTGAATCATTGCCAGAGCAGCTAATGCAGCACTTGCAATAGCAAATCCTTTGGTAACCGCTTTAGTAGTATTTCCAACTGCATCAATTTCATCTGTAACTTTACGATTTTCCTCGCCCATTCCAGTCATCTCAACAATACCACCTGCATTATCTGCAATTGGACCAAATGCATCAATACTTAGAACAATTCCTGCAAGACTCAACATTGCCATTGCAGTCAACGCTGTTCCAAAGATTCCATAGAGTACTGGATCTTCACCTTCTGGTGCTGCACCAGATGCAATGCTATAAGATACAATAATTGCAATAACTAGTGTAATCATAAATGGTCCAGTTGATTGCATGCCTTTGATAATTCCCATTAATGTTAATGATGCATA
>JAPYTM010000106.1 GCA_029941825.1 Candidatus Nitrosopumilus sp. | reverse complement strand
ATCTAGAATATACCGACTGGGGTCCAGCCGGAGCTGACTATGTTGGACAAGAGGACGAAGATATTGGCTTAACTGTCTATACTTCTAACTTTGGTGCAACCATAGAACTCGACCAAAAAGTATACACATGGACTGACAAAGTCTACATCACAATTGTCGCACCTGACCATAACATGGACAGCGGTTTAGTTGATGAAATCGGTGACACTAGTGCTGACCCAATAAAGGTCTCAACTAGAGGTAACGAACTCAAAAACTATAAACTCGTTGAATCAGGCGCTGACACAGGTATCTTTATCGGAGAGGTAACTCTCGCAGGTATGATCCACGATGCAGATGGCGACGGTACAAATGATATTACATCAGTAGCAAGTGTTCTAACTAAAGGTGCCAGTTCTGGCCCAACAGGTGGATTCTTAGCTGCAACTGATAATGATGGACTAACTGTCTCCTTTGAATTCTCAGAGGATGATACAGTTGTAGGTTCAGCACTAATCAGATGGAATATCGGTGAGGTACAATGGCTCGAGGCCAGCTATCCAGCAAGCGGAACAGGTGTTATAAGAGTAATTGACGCAGATATGAACTTAAATCCAGAGGCAATCGACAACTTCACAGTTGACGCTTGGTCTGACTCCGACGCCGGAGGTATTGACCTTACTGTAACTGAAACTAATGAGGCAACCGGAATTTTCGAAGGAACTGTATTCTTTACAGTCTCTAACGATTCTTCAGGTCACAGACTCAGAGTAGCAGAAGGTGACACAGTCACCGCAGAATATGAGGACAATACATTACCTGAACCATATACTACTGCAGATGAACTTGATATCACAGCCACTACACTAATCGGCACAATTGTACCACCTCTCGAGAGAGCACCAGCTGCTAACTTGAGAACCGTTGATGCATTCGGTAATAGCTTAAACGCTGTTAGCGTAGATCAACAAGTACAAGTCGCTGCTGACTTAGCAAATGGTCAAGATAGAGAGCAATCATTCGCATACTTAGTACAAATTCAGGATGGTGACGGTGTAACAGTCTCACTCGCATGGATTACAGGTTCATTAGCTGCTGGTCAAGCATTCAGCCCTGCATTATCATGGATTCCAACTGAAGCCGGAAGCTACACAGCAACCGCCTTTGTATGGGAATCAGTAGATAATCCAACGGCATTATCACCACCAGTTAGTACGACAATAAGTGTACAGTAAGATAACTAGTTCTAATTTTCCTTTTTTTCTTTTTTTGAATACCTCTTAACGAAAGTTATGCACAATTTTTTCACAAGTAATATCTATGAGAACATTAGAAATAAATTAAAATGAAATCACTTGTTTTACTTTCTTTTATTTTTGTATTATTATTAATTCCAATTCAAGACTCTTTTTCAGAATTAGAAATTTCTACAAATAGTAAAGTCTATTCTTCTGAGCATCCATTACAAGTTTATGGAACTGGTTTACCTGAAGAAAATCTTATTTTAAGATTATTTGCTCCTGATGAATCTATTACAAAATTTGAACAAATTCAAACAAATTCTGATGGAACTTTTAATCATCAATTATTAACTTGGCCTACTCCTTCATCTAGTATTCCTTATGGAACTTATATTGTTGAAATAATAAGTACAGAACAAAATGGATTATCCAAAAAAATCGATATTAAATTTTCATCAACAACTGAATTAATTTCTATCGCAGTAGAGAGGCAAATTGATACTGTTGTTTTTGCACCTGAAACTGGCGCACTAAATCAATCATTTCGAGTATTTATTCAAACAACTCGTGATGGTTTAAACATAGGAAACAATCCTGATGACCTTCTTAGAAATTCACAGATTCATTTACCTGATGGCTCTTCATTATCTTTGAAAAATTCTTTTAAGACATTATACGCTGGAGTTTATTATTTTGATTTTACACCTAGACAAGAAGGAACTCATGTTTTTCAAATTGCTGTTTTTAATGAAGGGGTTGCATCAAAAGGTTTTGCAGCTACACATGTTTTAAGTCAAAATCTTGGTGGAATCAATAAACAAATTAGTAAACTCAATTCTGTATTAGATGAAACTTCTATTGAATTAAGTACTTTGAAATCTGAAATTGAAGGATTTGATGACACTTTATCAACAGCAAGTAATAATATTAATGAAAGTACCAAAGGTATTTCATCCTCTGTTAAATCTATTGAAGAAGCATCTTCACAACTTAATTCTTTACTATTTCCAATTATTGCCTCAATTGGACTCATAGTTGCATTACAAATTACAATAATTGCTAGAAGAAGATAGATCTTAAGCATTTTTGTATTATGTTGTAATTCAATATTCTAAACAGTAAAACAGAAAGTAATAAAATAAATTTACTAAAAGTTTCCAAAATTATTAATCTAATTTTTCTTGTCTTGATAATTTGAAATCTATATTTTCAAATATTCTTACAGAACCACATTTTCTATTTTCTCCATTACCTAAATTCATGATGAATTCTCAAAACAATTTGGAATTAGAATCCATCATTACTGATGATGAATCTAATATAATCTCTAAATCCAACAATGTTGCATTAGTTGTTTGAAAAATTGATTCTATTTCTGGATTTGATTTTGGACTTGTAGTTGGAATTGTTATTGGAACTGCGATCGGAATTTCTATGATATTCATTTTTAGGCAAAAAAACAACTAAAAATCGAACAAGGTTTATAACCAATTTGTCGAGTATTCCAGCTTGAATGTCGGAGGTTGGGACAAAAAAATCTGATGGGTTATCTCGTAGAGATTTTCTAAGATTAATGGGTGCCGCAGGCACAGGTTTAGCATTTGCTCCGTTTATTCCATTTGGCGACTTTATGCCCAACCCTAATCAAGCATCACTAGAAAAAGTTCCAGTAATTTTACCTGACGGAAGTCAAGCAAATATGAATACATATGAAATTAATTCTGCACAAGTTATAACATATCCTTCAACTGGAGATCCAGCACTTGATGCAGAAGCATTTCGTAAATGGCAATTCATTAGACTTCCTGAAGAATTAGGTGGTGGAAAAACTGACACCACTGGTATTCGTGCATATAGTATGATTTGTCTTCACCTTTGGTGTTTATGGAAATATTGGCCTGAGGATGGAAGAAAAAGAGGGGAATGTCCTTGTCATGGAAGTATGTATGATCCAACAACTGGAACAGCTTTTGTTGGACCCGCATCAGTACAAGCTGCACCATCAAACACATTACCTGAATTAACTTTAGAAATTGATTCAGATGGATTTGTTTTTGTTTTACCACCTAAATTTGACGCAAACAATAATGGAGTAATTGGATATGGCCGTTTCACTTGAGAGAAGAACGGGTATAGTAGCCCTACTGTATTGGATTTGGGATGGTGTAGATAGAACTATCTTTACTGCAATAAAATTTTCTTTCCCTGCAAGATTTGTAAGTCCGTTTGGATTTTTGGGAATGCTAACATTTTCTACTTTTATTATTCTTGGGGTTTCTGGAGCTCTACTGATGTTTTACTATCAACCTATTTTGGATAGAGCATGGGATAGTGTTGAATTCATTAATGATGATGTACCATTTGGTTTTCATATAAGAAATATTCACTATCACGGTTCTAATGCAA
>JAPYTM010000105.1 GCA_029941825.1 Candidatus Nitrosopumilus sp. | reverse complement strand
GGGCAAGTTGGTGGTTCTGCTTGTTATTGTGGAATTACTGCAAGACAATTCAAATTTGATGTAGATTTATTTACAAAATTTGGACCTGATTTCCCAAAACAATACCTCACTCAAAATAAACTAAATTTAATGAATTCTGAATCTGAAAAAAATACTACAAAATTTGCCATCTCAATTACTGGTTCTGATAGAACTTTAAAACTTGAAAATGAATGTGATCCTATTGAATACTCTGCTAATGATGCTGATGGACATATTGTTAGTCCAATATATCATGAAATTAGTCATGACACTTTAAACAAAATAAAAAATGATTCTAATTTTATATTTGTTGATCCTCAGGGTTTTTTGAGACAAAAAGACTCTCAAAATAATATATCTTTACAAAATATTGAACTTGACTTATCTGACGTCAATGCCATTAAGGTTAATCCTGAAGAAGCACAATGCATTGTTAATGGTACTGATGATGAAATGATGTTAGCGTTACAAAAAAAAGGAGTAGAACATGTATTGTTTACAAATAAAACTAGTGTCTCTTTATTGGTGAAAGACAAAGTATATTCTATTACCTTACCCAACAAGCAAATTTATGATACAACTGGAATTGGAGATATTTTTTGTTCTACGTTTACTTGTACCATGCTTAAAGAGAAAGATTTTTTGTGGGCATTGTGCTTTGCTGGAGGAGCAGCTCAGGCCGCACTTGAATCAAGAAATCTTGGATTACAAAAAATTCCTCAAAAAGGTACCATTCAAACTAATGCTTCATACTTTTACAATTTGGTAAAATTCAGAAACTTGTGAATCTTATTCAAATATTTCTAAAAGAAAATATCTATTTTTTGTCATTTTTAAGAAATAATTCATGTGATTTTACCCTGATTATTCTTGATATGTCTCCTGTAATTTACTGGTGATGAGGACTATTTCTAAAATTTCATGATATGTACATCATTCTTTTATTGAACTGAATAGTTGTTTCATCTGTGCAAATAGGGATTTATGGTTCTGGAACTTCAGATACTGCAGCAAAGACTGTCAAAAAAATTTTAGATGATTCAGAAATTACATCATTTACAATTACAAAATCAAAAAACAAACAAGCTGACTGTGTTATTGTTTTAGGCGGGGATAAAGGTGTTAGAAATTACTTTCATAGAACTTTTGATTCAGAATCCCCTGTATTAGGAATCAGTGAAGGAGAAGCAAGTGGATTCTTAGCACAAATTGATTTGAGAGAATTTTCATCTTATGTTAATCAACTAAAAAGGAAAAACTATACTGTTGAACAAGTTCCACGATTGGGAGTAAAAATTGATGGAAAAAACGTGTATCCTGTGCTAAATGATGTGGCTGTATTTTCTTCAAAGAGTGCAATGTTAATGGAACACACACTACGTGTTAATGGAGATGAGGTTTGGCACGATAATAGTGATGGAATTATTGTATCAACACCAATTGGTTCATCAGCTTACTCTATGTCAGCTGGCGGACCAGTACTTTTTCAAGATTCAGAAGTATTTGAAATAATTTCAGTAAACTCTCTTGATGTCACTAGAAGACCAATAATTGTATCAAATGAAAGTTCAATTGAGATTGATGATATTTCTGCAAGATTACATTGTGAAGTAGTTCTTGATGGTTTGGATAGATACAAGGTTAACAAAACTGTAGAATGTACCAAATTTTCACCACCTGCAAAAATTATCAGACTCAAAAAAGATACAACTGGAATTTCTGCACTTGTGAAAAAAGTACATCTTGCAGAGGAATTACTATCCATGCCTCCTAGCTCTAAATTAATTCTTAAAACACTAGAATATGAGGGGGTGATGACTCAAAAAGACTTGGCAAATAAAACACTCCTTCCAAGTCGAACTGTTAGATTGGCACTTACTCATTTGTTAAAGAAAGGATATGTCAAAAAGAAAGTATCCATTAGAGACGCAAGACAAAAAATTTATGAAATCTCTAAAATTAAATAATTATTAATCTATTTCTCTGATGCAGCTTTGATAAATGATGCAAACACCTCTTCAGGATATCCTGGCCTACTGTTAAATTCTGGATGAAATTGTACACCTAGATAAAATTTATGTGATGGAATTTCAAGCATCTCCATTCGTTTTCCATTATCACTGTCTGCTGAAAATATTAATCCATTTTTCTCAAACTCTGGAATGTATTGTTTGTTAATTTCATATCTGTGTCTGTGACGTTTGCTAATTGTGCTAGATTTGTAGATTTTTTGTGCATTGGTACCTTCTTTAATTTGAATATCATTTGCACCTAATCTTAATGAGCCCCCCATGTTTGATACCTCTTTTTGTTCTGGAAGTAAATCTATAATTGGATTTTTGGTATCTGATTTAATTTCTGTAGAATTACCATCTTTCAATTTCAGTACATTTCGTCCAAATGCAACTGCTGCTAGCTGGAATCCGAAACAAATCCCAAGATATGGAATATTATTTTCACGAGCATAGTTTGCTGTACCTATGATTCCCTCAGAGCCACGAGTTCCAAATCCTCCTGGAACTAGTATACCATCATATTTTGATAGAGCCGAATAGTCCGTAATTGATTCAGAATCAATTAATCCAATCTCTACAGACTTTCCAATTTCAGCTCCTGCGTGTTTTAGTGCATGATTTACACTCACATAACTATCAGCTAGTGTAACGTATTTTCCAACCATTGCAATCTTTATTTTTTGGTCATCATTATTTATCATCTTTTGAGATATGTCATTCCATTTGTCCCAGTTGGCTGAGGCATTTACCATTCCAACTTTGCCAAATTTTGTAAATATTGAATCCATTATTCCTTGGTCGTATAATATTTGAGGAACTTCAAAAATTGATTTTGCATCATGACATGATAATACATCACTTGCAGGTACATTTGTAAACATTGCAATCTTTTGTTTTGTTTTTTCTTGTAATGGTAATGAACATCGTACTGCCAAAAAATCTGGCTGAATACCAATCCTTCTCAATTCCTGTGCACTGTGTTGTGTTGGTTTTGTTTTTTGTTCTCCTACTACATCCAAAGATGGAGCTAGTGTGACGTGGACAAAAATTACTCCTTGTGGGCCTTCTTCAACTTTCATTTGTCTTAATGCTTCAAGAAATGGCAGGGATTCAATATCTCCAACTGTTCCTCCACACTCTACAATCAAAAAGTCTAAATTTTCATCTTTGGCAATTTTTCTAATTCTATTTTTAATCTCATCAGTAATATGAGGAATAATTTGAACACATGCTCCAAGATACTCTCCCTTTCGTTCTGCATCAATTACAGAAGAATATACCTGTGCAGTTGTAATATTGTGACTCTTTGGAATATCTTGATTTAGAAATCGTTCATAATTCCCAATATCCATATCACATTCTCCTCCATCATTAGTCACAAAGACTTCACCGTGAGCTGTAGGATTCATTGTTCCTGCGTCATAATTCAGATATGGATCTATCTTGATGCAAGATACTTTTTGATCAGCTAATTGTAATAATTTTGCAATTGAGGAAGTAGTAACACCTTTTCCAAGGCCAGACATCACACCACCTGTGACAAAAATAAACTTCGTCTGCACGTTAATGAAATGATTATCTAGTTTTTGTATGTTTTG
>JAPYTM010000104.1 GCA_029941825.1 Candidatus Nitrosopumilus sp. | reverse complement strand
CACCAAATACAATTATCGCAACAATTCCAAGCATTGCAAGTTTGTAAATATTATTTGCAGTTTTTTCTTTTTTTGTGAGAGGTATGGCATTTTTGGATTTATTTCTTCTAAATCGTGTATGAGATATACTCAGGTATGCAATAAAGAAAAAGCCAATAGTTTGTAATGCAATAATTGGTACAAAAATTGGATTATTTGAAAATATGGCAATAAAGATCCCCATAATACCATATACACCAAAAAAGATCTCAAGAAGTGTAGTTTGTGTAAATGGTAAGTTGTAGGCCTTGTCTTTCCAATCATCATCTTTTGAAATTAAACCATATTTTGGAGTCCGAAGAAATTCATTTTTCTTTCCAAGAACTGCATCAAAGACTGCAACAGTATTATTTACAGACATTCCCGCATTGTAAATTAACAATGCAGGCATTATCTTCATTTTTGATTTCCAAGATTTTCCATACATACTTTGCATAATCAGTATGTATGCACCAGGTCCCATTGCAAGATATGTTGCAAGAGTAATTACAGGAAGGAAACTTACTACGTAGAGATTAACTTGTCCTGCTAACAAAATTGGTAATGTCAAAAATTGAATCAGTATCAAAGGAAAAACAATATGACGAGTTAATTGAATAAATGCCTGAATTTTTGCTTCAATTGCAACTTTACGTTTTACAACAATATCAAAAAGTAATTTTGTTGCACATTGAATAGAACCTTTGGCCCAACGAAATTGTTGTCTTTTTGCAGCATTCATTTGAGCAGGAAGTTCAGCATCAACTACAATATCAGGTAAGAAAACACATTTCCATCCTTTCATTTGTGCCCTATAACTCAAATCAAGATCTTCAACTAGTGTTGCAGTATGCCAGCCTCCAGCATCTTCAATACAATCACGTCTCCAAATTCCAGCAGTGCCATTAAAATTCATAAAAAGATGAGAATTACTCTTGGCTTTTTGTTCAATTAGAAAATGGAAATCAAGACTTAGTGCTTGAACTTGAGTAATGGTAGAATAGTTTTCATTTACATGTCCCCAACGACATTGAATTAGGCCAATGTTTGGTTTTGAAAAATGTGGAATTGCTTGTTTGAGAAACGATGTAGGTGGAATAAAGTCAGCATCAAAGATTGCAACATATTCAGAAGTGGTGATTTCCATTGCATATTTGAGAGCACCTGCCTTGTACCCTTTTCTTGTTCCTCGACGTATATGTTCAATTGCAAACCCCTGTTTTTTGTAATCATTAACTACGTTTTCAAGTAATTCAACAGTATCATCATCAGAATCATCTAATATCATAATGTTTAGTTGGTCTTTTGGATAATCCAAATTACAGACTGCATCAACTAGTCTTTTTGCGACATATTTTTCATTGTATATTGGAAGTTGTATTGTTACAGACGGAGTTCCCAAATCAACAGTAGGCATAACACCTTTTCTTCGTCTAGAAAGAAATGCCAAATAGTAAAAATTTACAGTGTATGCAGAAATAATTATAGCTGATAAAATAAACAGATCAAAAATTAACTGAGTAAATGGATTTGCTGACATGACCCGTGTTTCAAAATCACCAATCGCTATTTATACATGTAAGAGATTTGAATTATTTTGCTTCAAAAATTTTGATTGCTTGTGGTGGACAAACACCTTCACATGCAAGACAGAAAATGCAATCAGGTTCTTTTGACATTAATGGTTTCTGATCAGATGCGGGATTTCCAGGAGTGTCAAACCACTCGTAGACACCAACTGGACACGCTTCAATACATCCACCGTCTGCAATACAAATATCATAATCTACTGAAACAAATTCCCCCCAAACTCCCATGATTCCATTACTAGTGCCTTTTCTACCCCAAGTTTTGATTGTGTGTTCTGGAGCTTCATATGCAGGAGATAGTTTTAGTTTTGATTTGTATTCAACATCAATTGGGCCAGGTTTTGCACCATCGGGGATTTCAAAGTCCCCATCATCTTCTTCAGCATCTTCATCTGTCGCTTCAATTGCTTTTGGTTTTGCACCAAGGACAATTTTTGCCAATGGAGTAAGTTCTTCAAGTTTTTGAATTGCTGCAACCTCAGAAATTTTTTCGGCCTTTGCTAAATATGAAATCATTTTGTCTGCAAGAATAGTATTACGTAGTACAGTATCAATTACCATTTTTGCAAAATGGTCTGCTTTCTTTCTATAATCTATTACCCAATTAGGATCACCGAATTTTTCAATTGGAAATACTTGGTAAATAATATCTACAACTTCACCTGTAACAATTTCTACTGTAACTGATAATTCTACTTCTTCATATCCTTTAGCATCTGGATCATTTTTGTTTTTTTCTGTCCAACGATATGTTGCATAAATTCTATCAGCATACATGTCCATTTCAAATGCCTTTTTGAGACCATCATGAACTGATTTTATTTCTAAAGGATCTTCAAGTTTAATTGGTAATCTATAAAGTCCAAGTTTGAATCCATGTAATGGATAAACACCACGTTTTGCAGTTGGGGCTTCCATTGTCCAAACTCGATCTTTTAGAAGCAATGACATATGATTTTAATAATTTTTTTTTATTTAAAAAGGTTATCAGTCATGATAAGATGAATTCTAAATTTCCCATTTTATTTACACATTTCATGTACCATAATAGATCACAGTATTATTGAAAAACTATCTGAATTGACCTGATTTAAGCACCTATATTCAAAATTAATCATTATCCACTAAGATGTTTAGATTTTCATCATGTATCAAAAATATCATTTTTATGTAAAAAGAATTCAGAAGAACTGCTTGAAACTTCAAAAAGTTGCAGTAGTAAGTAAGGTAGGTTCAAAAGATTCAGAACAAGCTGCAAAAGATATTACAAAAAAGCTGTTGGCTAAAAAATCTACAGTGTATACAATTTCTCCAATTGATGTCGAAGGTGCAAAAAAAGTTGAAACACTAGAAGAATTAAAAAAAGAAAAACTAGATCTAATTATTACGCTTGGAGGAGATGGAACAACACTTAGAGTTTTTAGAAATTTAGATAATGATACACCAATTTTGACAATCAATGTAGGTGGAAATAGAGGAATCTTAGCAGAAATTACAATTGACGAAGTAGATGATGCATTAGAGCAGATTTTAAAAGACAAATTCTTCTTAGATAAAAGAATTAGAGTAGTAGCATCATGTGGAGGAAAAGAATTTCCACCTGCATTAAATGAGATTTACATCAATAGAACAAATTTAACAAAAACTGCTGAAATAGATATCAAATTTCAAGATGATATTGTAAAGCAAAAAATGGATGGTGTGATTATTGCAACTCCTAGTGGATCAACTGGTCATTCATTTTCATTAGGCGGTCCAATTTTGCATGAAAGTTTAGAAGTTCTAATAATTACCCCAGTTGCACCAGTATACAGATTAGCATCAATTGTAGTTCCAGATGAAAAAATTGAGATTGTTTGTTCACATGATTGCAACATTGTAATGGATGCACAAGTGGTGAAATCTGCAGGATATGGGGAATCAATTATTATTAAAAAATACAAAAAGCCTGCAATCTTTGTGAGATTAAAAAAACGAGGATTGCGACAAATGAGCAAGCTTGGATTTTAGAATTTTAGATGCTAGTGCATTTTATGCAGGAGTTCCATTTAGA
>JAPYTM010000103.1 GCA_029941825.1 Candidatus Nitrosopumilus sp. | reverse complement strand
ATGAAGTTTTAATCCACTAACAAAAATATCAAAATCAATATCTTCAGAACCAATTTTTGCATCAATCAAATATCTTGGCAATGTAATAGTTAATTCCCCTCTAGCCCTAGCATCAAGTGTGATTATTAGAGATGAAGTTGTAGGATCAGTTTCAAAACTTTGAACTGTACCACCCCTTATTTTATAATCTAGATCATCAAATTCTTGTGCAAGAACAGGAATTGAAATCATTCCAATCATTACAAAAAATAATACAATTACTAAAAGTGAAACATTCAACAAATGCTGACATTATTGGAGACAAATAAACCCCATCTTCTCACATATTATAAGAAATGATTATTTGATTTTTTTTAATACAAATTAAAAACGAGGACAGATGGAAAACTAAAACGAATTTTAGATGCTTCCACCTTTTTCGTGTTTTCCTCAATTTTACCTGTCTGCTTCCTCAGAATGTATTCTGAATTTCAGCAGATATGATAAACTCCTCGTCATCATAGTTATACAAGAATTGAATTTAAGTAATTCCAAGTAAATTACCAATATTTGTTTAATTTATTCATTAAAAAGTTAATAGATTTAAATTATAAATATAGTTTTACTTAAATAATTTTTATGTGTATTTTCATCATGGAAACTGCATATGTCTTAGTAAACTGTGATCTTGGATCTGAAATGACAATTATTGAGGAATTAAAGCATGTTGATTCTGTAAAAGAAATACATGGAACATTTGGAGCATACGATATCATTGTAAAGATAGGAAGTGAAGATAGAGATAAACTCAGAGAAGTCATCACATGGAACATAAGAAAACTTGAACATGTTCGCTCAACACTTACTTTAATGGGAATTAAGGGACAAAATTAAGAGTAGTAATGGAAAAAGCATATGTCTTAATTGTAAATGAATCAGGGACTGAAGATTCAGTAATTTCAAATCTCAATAATATACAAAGTGTCACTAGTGCATTTGGTACATTTGGTTCCTATGATATTTTAACTAAACTAGAATCTACAGATGAGGCAAAAATTCAACATGATATTTCTAATGGAATAAGAAAAATATCAAACATTAGATCAACTTTAACGTTATTGGTAGATAAGAAACCAGGGATTCTAAAAACAAACAAAACAGAACAAGAAGTATTAGATGCTCATATGGCTCAAGCATTTATCACCATTCATTGTGCAAAGTCAGACGAATCAGATATTATGAAAAGTTTGAATGAAATTCCAGAAGTTATAGAAGCAGATATTCTAGTAGGAAATTTTGAAATAATTTGTAAAATTGCAGCACCTACATACAATGATATTTCAGAAATCATTAGTAAAAAAATTAGAAGAATAAATGGGATAAAATCCACAATAACAATTAACGTAGTGAATAATCAAGGGTTTAGTAAATAGAAAATAATTTTATTCGTTTTTATTAATAAAGTCTACAATTGACATAATATCACCCATTCCAACTAGTCTGCCATAATCTTTGTCACTTTTAGGAATGTTATCCGTACTGATGAAAAGTATATGATCATCATCAAGAGGGATAGTAATTCTTTTAATTTTCTCATATGCAGTTATAGTATACATTCCATCACCTGTGCCATTTTTAGAAAGTTCTTTTCTTGCTTTCCAAGATTCTGCTGCTCTTTTCATAGAGGTTTTTGTATCCTCCAAAGAAATTATGTTAGTCACGTTATCTCGCTGACTACTCCATTCAATCTCTCCATCTTTAGAACAAACTGCAGTGAATCGTACTAGGGGGTTGAATTCCATTAACATGTTTAATAATTTCTCATATTTTTCCATTAATACAAAACACTATCATGACATATCATATTAGTGTGATCTAAAATTTGTAAAAAAAGGAGAGAATTAATCTAAATTATTCAAATAATATTTTTCAATACGTTGAGCCATAGGTTCAACATAATTATCACATGTTTTGATAAATTCCTGTCTAGAATTCTTTTCACTACTAACTAGAATTACTATTTGGTTAATTTTTACACCTGTCACTTCTTGAAACATTTGAGCATAGCATGTAGTTTGTAAATAATATTCATACATGTATTGATCAATCTGAGGTTTTCTTTTTGTCTTATAATCAATAATGGATAATTCACCATTATACTCTGCAATTAAATCACTGGTTCCTGCAACTTTTAATTTATCAGAATACATTCTTTGTTCAATACATGTGACATTTGAAATATTATCCAAAAAGGGTTTCAAATTGTTAAAATGGGCAATAGGTAGTAAATCAAATTCTTCTAAAGATAGATTATGACTCAAATAATCTTCAATTATTTGGTGAGATTGTGTTCCAATGGATTGAGCTTGTGAAGTAATGTATTCATGTGCAGGTTCATTTTCTCTCCAATTTTTTAAGCCATTTTTTTTTTCATCAGAAGCAGTTGCAGATAGAATTGTACTTATTGAAGGATAAATTTCATCAAACTTTGTCTGATACCAATGACCATCGTCTCTATCCAATAAGG
The DNA here is from genome assembly GCA_029941825.1 of Candidatus Nitrosopumilus sp. GTDB lineage: Archaea > Thermoproteota > Nitrososphaeria > Nitrososphaerales > Nitrosopumilaceae > Nitrosopumilus. The sequence goes on along the minus strand of JAPYTM010000103.1, from coordinate 1,174 downwards.
TGGGTTCTCTAGTTTTTAACATCTGAGTAAAGTTTGTCACTGAAAAATTTAGAAAATAGTAGTTATTGAATGGTGGGATAGTTTTAATTTTAACTGATCATTTTTTGAAATTTATCAAATTCTGTTTTAGTTTTAACAAATTGATCCGTTATGATTTTTTTAAAAAAACAAAGATTCTCTAATTTTTTATTAATTATAAAAATAGACTCATTAAAAATCACCGTATCAATAAATTCAGAATCAGGATATACAGTGTATTCAAAAAACTCAGTATCAGTTTTTATCTTTAATTTGAATCCCAACAGCAACCCCAAATCATCATGTTTGTTTAGAAACCCAATCAAACCAACCTGTAAGCTAGGATCGTTTAGTATCGAATTATACCGTGGTTCATTTTGTGAATCTTGATCAATAATACACGCCACAGGCTCGCCCTTTGAGTGAAGTGTGGTTGATTTGTGTGTTGGAATGAATTCATCAGAATCAGGCATCTTATCTAAAGGCACACTTTATGCCTAGGATAGTGTAAATTAACAGTTTATAGTGTAGGCGAATTGCCTGAAAGAAGTTATGAAATACATGTGTAAAACTTGTAAAAAAAAGTGTAAGGATATACCAGAGCATATGATGAAAGTACACAACTTTTCAAAAAATATTGTAGATTCTCAACTCAAGGCAAATCCAAATTGTTATAAAAATGCCTTTGAAATATTAGAAGAATAAGAATATCATACATCAAAATAATTTTTCAGGTATTACCAATCAAGGTCTATTAAGAGTAAAAATTAATAAAATATGTGAATAAAAGTCTCATCGTTATAGTAATGTCATTATTTTTAGTGACATCGGTAGGACAAGTATTAGGTTATGGTGGTGCACCTGAACAGAGTAGTGCAAATAACTATACTGTAAAAATAATTTATGATAAAGAATCATACATTATGGGTGAAACAATTACATTTTCTGGAAATGTTAACAAGTATGATGTAGATAGAAATTTACGAATTTCAATATTTGATTCTAACAATAATCTAATTGTAACTCAAAAAACTCCAGTTAGTAATGATGGAACATTTTTACATGAAGTGGAGTTAAAGGGTAAATTCTCAGATGGAAAATTCCAAGTTAAGGCCCAATATGGCAATTCAAAAGCAACTGTTGAAAAAATATCATT
>JAPYTM010000102.1 GCA_029941825.1 Candidatus Nitrosopumilus sp. | reverse complement strand
ACATTTGTTGGACCAGGAAGCATTGAAAGATATTCCATATGTAATCTATCTGTCAATGTGATATGGGGTTTATTTATAATTAGAGATTTTTCAGATAGTTTTTTGCATTAATTTTTTCCAGAAAACTTTTTGTTCCATTAGGTACCAAATCATCCCATTTTTGATCGCTAATTATTAAATCACGAATATTGGTTCCAGACAATTTGTCTCTTTTCAAAAATGGAATTGAGATTACTTTAACTGACCTTTTTGAATACAGATGTTTTGTCAACTCGTCATTTGAAAAAATTATATCAAATTTTGGAACAATGATATCTATTTTCTCAATCCATTTGATATGATTATCTAAATCTGGAATAAAATAAATTGAAATTTTATCTTTAATTGAATCATCAATTGATGAAAGTATCATTTCTTTTCGTTGTTCTGCTGAGAAAGGATTGTTTCTTTGTGTGGTTAAGTTTGAACTACCTAAACCTACCCACAGTTTATCAACTTTTGAAAGAGCAAATTGTAGGGCTTTAAGATGACCTAAATGAAAAGGTTGGAATCGTCCAATTAACAAACCATTCATATAAAATATAGATAATTTCTTTTTTAAAAAACTATCATAAAGAGTTCTAATTGAATAAAATTGTGAATTATTTGAAAATTAATGGGGGACATGGTGAAGGAGGTGGACAAATAATACGTTCAGCAATTACATTATCTTGTATTACAAAACAACCAATTCATTTAGAAAATATTAGAAAAAACAGAAAAGTTGTAGGGTTAAGACCACAACACCTTACAGCAATTAAAATTATTCAAAAAATTACAGATGCAAAGGTGATTGGTGCTGAGATAGGTTCTACGGAATTAAAATTTATTCCAGGCAATGTAAAAAGTTTAGATTTAATTGAAGATATAGAAACAGCTGGAAGTATTTCTTTAATTTTACAAGTATTAATTCCAGTTGTCGCAATTTCACAGAAAAAACTGGATTTGAAAATAAAGGGTGGAACAGATGTACTTTGGAGTCCTTCCATTGATTATACACAATATGTTTTAAGAGAGGTGTATTCTAGAATAGGGATAAAATTTTCACTTGAATTATGTAAACGTGGTTATTATCCAAAAGGTGGAGGAGAAATTAATTTACATGTGAATCCATCTAATCTAAAATCAATTTCATTTACAAAAAGAAAAACAAATTTGGTAAAATTAATTTGTACTTTTTCAAAAATTTCAATTGAAAAAATTAAAAATGAAGTTAATGAAATTAAACAAAAATTAACTAAAGAGAATTTTATTGTTGAGACAGAAATTAAAAATGAAGAAGCAATTGATTCAGGTGCATCTATGTTAATTTACAGTATTGATGAATATTCAATCATAGGAATTGATGCATTATTTGATAAAAAAACACAGAAATTTGATTTGAATATAGATAAATTTATTAAAAATTCAGTAGGGATAGATGAGAATTTAGCAGATATGCTTGTAGTTACTGCAAGTTTAGGTCAGAAAAAAACAATATTTCGAGTTAAAGAAATTTCAAAACATTTAGAGACGAATTTGTTTGTAACATCAAAAATTACTGGTTGCAAGTATGGTATTGGGAAATTAACTGATGGATTTGAGGTAATTATTGAAGGAGTCTCAAACTCCAGCATCAAGTAAAGATGCAAGAAATAGGATTGCTAAAGATAAAACAACCGTAATTTCTCCAAGAATAATGATCTTTTTTCTTAATTTTTGAATTTGATACTCTGGCATTTGGTTTGACATTATTTTTTCTTCAATATCTTTACGAATGACTCTAACATGTATTGCATATATGGCAATTAGAGCAACAACAAGGATTATCTTAATTATTAGAAAAATTCCATAACTTGTTGCAACAAGAAGATCAGGTTTACTTAGTAATACATGTGAATTATACAATCCAGTTGCCATTAGAATAATTAATGATGGAACAGCGATTTTGTTGAATCGTCTTCCAACACGGATCATTATTTGCATTCTTTCTTCAAGAGAATTTGCAATTGTTTTTAGAAGTGGAGAAAATACAATACCAATAAAAAGTGAACCACCAACCCAAATTGCAGCTGAAACAAGATGAATCCAAGTAATTATTGCTTGTTCTAATGCTGCCATAAATTGAGATATTTTAAATCAAATATTATGTATTTGGATCTTAACAACCTTTTTTAGTTCTACATAATTTGAGACCATAGAAATGGCACTACAAAGTAAAATGACAGTGTATGTTGCAATTGCGGGTGTTTTGGCTATGATGGGAGGAATTGTTTACTATGCTAGTCTAGATAATGTACATCTTAATCAAGTTGAAGTTCAACTAACAAGTGTTGAATTAATAGATGTTAATACTATAGATAATCAAGCGAGTTTTGATGTTACATTTCTTGTAAAGAATCCAAGTGAAAAAACACTAACAGTTTCATTGATTAATTATCAACTTTATGGTGATAAAAAATCATTAGGTTCAGGGTTATACTCTACAGCAGATATTACAATGCCTGGAAGAGCAGCATTTTTTCCAAATACAGAAATCCCTTTGAAAAATATATTTGTTCTAAGTAAATCCGAAGTTGGTGCAGAAATTTATCAGTCTGCAATTGAAAATGAAATTGATAGATTTTCAGCAGAAGGAATTATCACAACTGAGAGCACATGGAGTCTCATTGAGAAAGAATTCAAAACAGGATTTTAATTAAAAAGAAAAAGTGGGCCTAATGAGATTCGAACTCATGATCACCGCCATGTCGAGGCGGTATCCTAACCAGCTAGACTACAGGCCCAATGAAGTACAAAGATAAGTGCTGACATTATTAACGTTTAACAAAAGAAAGGATGAATAAAAAGAAAGAAGGCATGAAATAGTTGACAGATAATTTTACTGAGGAAGAAAAAAAAGGATTCTATAAGGCAATTTATTCAAGACGAGATGTAAGATCTCATTTTATATCAAAACCCATAGAAGATGATATTTTATCAAAAATTCTTCATGCAGCACATCATGCACCTTCTGTAGGATTTTCTCAACCATGGAATTTTATCTTAGTTAAAGATATCAAAACAAAAAATAAAATCAAAGAATCTTTTGAAGCAGAAAAAAATCGCTCAGCACAGTTAGTTGAAGAACCAAAAAGATCAAAGTATATTTCATTCAAACTAGAAGGGATTTTAGAATCGCCAGTAAATATTTGTGTTACATATGATCCTACAAAGTTTGGTCCATTTGTAATTGGAAGATCAAGTATTCCTGAGGCAGGTCTTTACAGTGTATGTTGTGCCATTCAAAATTTATGGTTATCAGCAAGAACTGAAGGAATAGGGCTTGGTTGGGTAAGTATTTTATCAAATGATACACTAAAAGAAGTTCTAGAATTACCAGAACATGTTATTCCTGTTGCTTACTTGTGTTTGGGATACGTGGATGAGTTTGCAGAAAAACCAGATCTTGAAATTGCAGGTTGGTTACCAAGACTTGATTTGAAAGATGTAGTATATTTTGAAAAATGGAATGATAAAGAAAATAAGAATTGGAATAGTATTCAAGAGATGATCAAAGAAAATTTTGATTACGCTTAAATAATTCAGAATGTTTTTTTTTGCTGGGCTTGTGGCGCAGAGTCAATTTGACGCGAAATATGGATAGCGTGGTAGCCTCCTAAGTTGCAGGTCGAGGGATCGAAGCCCTCCAAGCCCGT
>JAPYTM010000101.1 GCA_029941825.1 Candidatus Nitrosopumilus sp. | reverse complement strand
TTAGATTACAATTAGGAACTGATACAAAAATTATTAATTCAATAATTAATGCATACAAAAAATATACAAAAATAACACCAATACCAAAGATTGGTTTGATTATAGATCAAGATAAAGGAAAAATTACTGATGTTTCAGAATCATTATCTGAAATAATTTCTCTTGGTGGAAAGATAATGTTTGCTAAAGGACAAATGTCTAGTCATGGTATAACAAATGGATCTACAAAGAGTACAGGACCACTTTCAATAGTATTGCAATCTGTTTCAATTAATCTTCCAAGATTGGCTTTTGAATCAAATAAAGATGAAACTTACTTTAGAGCAAGACTTGCATTACTAATGAAACCTGCACTAGTTTCAATGTCACTTAGAAAAAAAGACATCTCTGATCTTACAAGACGTGGATTAAATCCAATTCTTGCAAAGAATACTCAATACATGCAAAGAAGTTCTGTTACTCTTGTTGTAAATTTGATAGGACTCAAGGAAGCAGTCTTTAACATACTTGGATTCAAAGATAACAAAGATGGACGTGCAATTCTTCATAAAGTAATTGAAACTGCAGTTGATGTTGGTGCCAAAAAGGGCAAAGAATTAGGTGATTCTGTGGCTATTTGTATGACTGAAACTGAGGGTTCTACTCGTTTTGTACGACTAGATGGTGAAAAATATGGTAAAAATTCAGCACTAAACTCAATGGAGGGTGATTCTTATTCTGAAGGGGTGGTGATTAATGCTTCTGAACTTTCTAATTATACTGCTAAAAGTGATCATATTTCAGAGTGTAACAAACTCTCAAAATTGTTTAATGGTGGATTGCTTGTGACATTAGAAATTGACAAGAATGCAAATATTGCTGAAATCAAAAAATCAATAGAGAAAACATCCACTTTGATACCTTCTTTCAAACTTGTTAGATCTGTTGCAATATGTGGAGAGTGTGGTTTCAAAGATGAACCATTTGAAGACAAGTGTCCAAAATGCAAGTCACCATACATTGTCTGAAATCCATAAATAAAAAACTAGTAACGATCATTTTACAAATCTTTTTGATCTAATTCAGATGTACCGATCATTGTTGTACGCTAATGTTATACCAATATGACCTTCATAGTAGCGGTGTCAACTTTATTGAAGTGAGTTTTGTAATTATTTTTCAGAATCATTTATACCACATCTTTATCTTATTTCGTCGGGGAGATTATAATTGGACAATTCACAACTAGAAAATACTATCACTGATATTCGTAAGCGTAGTGGCGCAGTAACGGCTTTTAATAAAGATAAAATTTCAAATGCCATATTTGGGGCATTGGCTGCCACCTCTAAAGCCGATCGTGGCCTAGCAGATCAACTAGCAGGAGATGTAGTTAACAAACTAGTAGAACAAGGATTTACGAGTTCTAGAGCACCTACTGTTGAGGACATTCAAGATATTGTAGAGTCAACTTTAATTGATAGCGGAAATAGCGATATCGCCAAAGCATATATCGTTTACAGACATGAAAGAAGAAAATTACGAGATGAAAAGAAAAATGTCTTAAATCTTAAAGTACTTGATCCAGTTTCAAAAAAATTTGACTTGAATTGTTTGAGAGTTTTGGCCTCACGTTATTTGTTTAGAAACAACAAAAATGAGATAATTGAATCTCCAACTCAAATGTTTGAAAGAGTAGCAATTCTTGTAGGAATTGGTGATATTCTGTATGATTCTCAAATATTTGACAAATCTGGTAATTCTACTCAGAATATAGATGATGCAAAATCTTATCTTAAAAAACTGGATGCATTTGACTACAAGTTCAAAGTAGGAGATTATTTCTTCAACAAATGGCACTTTAGATCTTTAATTGATCATTATGTGACTCTAGCAAACAAAGGTCAGATGAAACTAGGATTCAAAGATGTTTTAACATTATTGGCTACAAAAAAACTTGAAAAGTATGCAGACAGAATTACTGAATACTTTGATCTGATGGTGGCTCAGGACTTTTTACCAAATTCACCAACTATGATGAATGCAGGTGGACGATTAGGACAACTATCTGCATGTTTTGTACTCGGAATGGATGATGGCATGGCACCAATCATGAAAACATCTTCTGATGCAGCATTAATCTTCAAGTCAGGTGGTGGTGTTGGAATTAATTATTCTAATCTTCGTGAAGAAGGTGATATTGTTGCATCAACTTCTGGTGTTGCATCAGGACCAGTATCTTTTATGAATATCATAAACACAGTTACTGAAGTTGTAAAGCAAGGAGGAAAAAGACGTGGTGCAAACATGGGAATAATGGAAGCATGGCATCCTGATATTGAAAAATTCATTACAAACAAAACAGAACCTGGTGTCTTAGAAAATTTTAACATTAGTGTTGGAATCTGGGAAGACTTTTGGCATTCTCTTGTTAATACTGATGGTAATTACGTTTTACGTAGTCCACGTGATAAAAAACCAGTTAAAGAAATTAATTCACATCAATTAATTGATTTGATTGCCTTATCTGCATGGAAAAGTGCAGAACCTGGTTTGATCTTTTTTGATCAAATTAACAAATACAATGTATTTGCAAAAGCTAGACAAGTACCATTAAGGGCAACAAATCCATGTGGCGAACAAAGTCTTTATCCAAATGAATCTTGTAATCTAGGTTCTATTAATTTGGCAAATCTTGTAAAGAGACAAGCCGATGGAGCTTTTGAATTTGATTGGCAAAGATATGAAGAAACAATCAGAAAGACAACAAGATTCTTGGATAATATTATTGATGTAAATAATTACCCCATTCCTGAAATTACTCTAGCCTCAAAAGAGTCTAGAAGAATTGGATTAGGTGTTATGGGTGTAGCTGATTTGTTGTACAAACTAAGAATTCCGTACAACTCCAAGGAAGGATATGAATTCCAGTCTAAATTATCTGAAGCACTATCATACTATTCAATGGAAGAAAGTGTAGCACTTGCTAGTTCTCGCGGTGCTTTCCCACTTTGTTCAAAGACTGAATACCCTGAAGGTAAAATTCCAATAGCTGGTTACTATGAGAAATCAAAAGACTCTCATTCTTATGAATGGGATGCACTAATTGAGAAAATCAAGAAACAAGGCATTAGACATGTTTTGACTACAACTGTAGCTCCTACTGGTACAATTGCTATGATTGCAGATTGTTCAAATGGAATGGAGCCTTCATTTGCTCTTGTATTTGAAAAGAGAGTAACTGTTGGAAGATTCTTTTACACAAACAAAATTGTTGAACAAGTACTCAAAGACCATGGTCTTTACAGCGATGAACTTCTTGCAAAGATTGCAGACAATTATGGTTCTCTGAAAGGACTAGATGAAGTCCCACAATGGATGCAAGATGTGTTTGTCACTGCAATGGATATTCATTGGTCTGATCATCTCATGGCTCAAAGTGTATGGCAACAATGGATTGGAAATGCAATTTCAAAAACAATTAACATGCCAAATGATGTTACAGTTGAAGATGTAAAATCAGCTTATCTGTTAGCACATGAGTTGGGATTAAAGGGCATGACTGTTTATCGTGATGGTTCTAGACATCAACAAGTTCTTCACATGACAAGTGAGAATGCACAAAAAACATTTGAAGTATCTCCTAGTCAAAGTGTAATACAATATGTAACAGAAAATGTTACAAATTCATACATAAAGTCACAAATCAATTCATCACTTGCATTAAAAACTCATGACGAAGAACTCAAAGTTGAATCTCCAATACAAGAAGAAGTTTCTGAAGATCGTCTATGTCCAACATGTAAAAA
>JAPYTM010000100.1 GCA_029941825.1 Candidatus Nitrosopumilus sp. | reverse complement strand
AACTATAGAACTCGATCAAAAAGTATACACATGGACTGACAAAGTCTACATCACAGTTGTCGCCCCTGACCATAACATGGACAGTGGTTTAGTTGACTCAATTGGTGAAACTACTTCTGACCCTGTAAAGGTCTCAAGTAGAGGTAACGAATTGAAAAACTACAAACTTGTTGAATCAGGTGCTGATACCGGTATCTTTATCGGTGAAGTAACTCTCGCAGGTTTCCAACATGATGCAGATGGCGATGGTACAAATGATATTACTGGAACTGCAGGTTCATTAACTTCAACCCAATCTACAACAGTGCAGACTGGACCAACTGAAGGTAAACTTGCAGTAACTGACAATGACGGACTAACTGTCTCCTTTGAATTCTCAGAGGATGAAACAGTTGTAGGTTCTGCACTAGTCAGATGGAATATCGGTGAGGTACAATGGCTCGAGGCCAGCTATCCAGCAAGCGGAACAGGTGTTGTAAGAGTAATTGACGCAGATATGAACTTAAATCCAGAGGCAATCGACAACTTTTCAGTTGACGCTTGGTCTGACTCCGACGCCGGAGGTATTGACCTTACTGTAACTGAGACTAATGAGGCAACCGGAATTTTCGAAGGTACGGTATTCTTTACCACTACTAACGATTCTTCAGGTCACAGACTCAGAGTCGCAGAAGGTGACACAGTCACCGCAGAATATGAGGACAATACATTACCTGATCCATATACTACTGCAGATGAACTTGATATCACAGCCACATCACTAATCGGTACTGTTGTACCACCTCTCGAGAGAGCACCAGCTGCTAACTTGAGAACCGTTGATGCATTCGGTAACAGCTTAAACGCTGTTAGCGTTGATCAACAAGTACAACTAACTGCTGACTTAGCAAATGGTCAAGATAGAGAGCAATCATTCGCATACTTAGTACAAGTTCAGGATGGTGACGGTGTAACAGTCTCACTCGCATGGATTACAGGTTCACTATCTAGTGGTCAATCATTCAGCCCTGCATTATCATGGATTCCAACCGAAAGTGGTAGCTACACAGCAACTGCATTCGTATGGGAATCAGTAGATAATCCAACGGCATTATCACCACCAGTTAGTACAACAATAAGTGTACAGTAAGAATAACTAGTTCTAATTTTCCTTTTTTTCTTTTTTTGAATACCTCTTAACGAAAGTTATGCACAATTTTTTCAAAAGTAATATCTAGGAGAAGATTGAAAATAAATTAAATTGAAATCACTTGTTTTACTTTCTTTTATTTTTGTATTATTATTAATTCCAATTCAAGACTCTTTTTCAGAACTAGAAATTTCTACAAATAGCAAAGTCTATTCTTCTGAACATACTTTACAAGTTTATGGAACTGGTTTACCTGAAGAAAATCTTATTTTAAGATTATTTGCTCCTGATGAATCTATTACAAAATTTGAACAAATTCAAACAAATTCTGATGGAACTTTTAATCATCAATTATTAACTTGGCCTGATCCTTCATCTAGTGTTCCATATGGAACTTATGTTGTTGAAGTGTTAAGTACTGAACAAAACGGTCTATCAAAAAAAATTGATATAAAATTTTCATCAACAACTGAATTAATTTCTGTTGCAGTAGAAAGACAAATTGATACTGTTGTTTTTGCACCTGAAACTGGTGCAATAAATCAATCATTTCGAGTATTTATTCAAACAACTCGTGATGGTTTAAACATTGGAAATAATCCTTCTGAACTTCTTAGACATTCACAGATTCATTTACCTGATGGCTCTTCATTATCTTTAACAAATTCTTTTAAGACATTATATGCTGGAGTTTATTATTTTGATTTTACACCTAGACAAGAAGGAACTCATGTTTTTCAAATTGCTGTTTTTAATGAAGGGGTTGCATCAAAAGGTTTTGCAGCTACACATGTTTTAAGTCAAAATCTTGGTGGAATCAATAAACAAATTAGTAAACTGAATTCTGTATTAGATGAAACCTCTGCTGAATTAACTACTTTGAAATCTGAAATTGAAGGATTTGATAACACTTTGTCAACAGCCAGTAATAATATCGACAAGAGTACCATAGGTATTTCATCCTCTGTTAAATCTATTGAAGAAGCATCTTCTCAACTTAATTCTTTACTATTTCCAATTATTGCTTCGATAGGAATTATTGTTGCATTACAAATTACAATCATTGCTAGAAGAAGATAATTGTAATTATGCAAAAAAATGAAATTAAAATTCCCATAGTGGTAATTTTCTTTTTCTTTTTACTCTTTTCTCCCATTATGAGTGCTCATGCAATTCCAATTAATGTGCCTCTTTTTGATAATTCTCAAAATCAAATTATTTATGAATCAGACTTTATTAATTTCAAATAATGATACATTGATCATTTCAGAGAGTAAATCTGATTCAGGATTTGATATTGGGCTTTTACTAGGGATTACTATTGGGGTTGCGATCGGAATATCTATCATATTCATTATTAGGCAAAAAAATACCTAAAAATCGAACAAGGTTTATAACCAATTTATCGAGTATTCCAGCTTGAATGTCGGAGGTTGGGACAAAAAAATCTGATGGGTTATCTCGTAGAGATTTTCTAAGATTAATGGGTGCCGCAGGCACAGGTTTAGCATTTGCTCCGTTTATTCCATTTGGCGACTTTATGCCCAACCCTAATCAAGCATCACTAGAAAAAGTTCCAGTAATTTTACCTGACGGAAGTCAAGCAAATATGAATACATATGAAATTAATTCTGCACAAGTTATAACATATCCTTCAACTGGAGATCCAGCACTTGATGCAGAAGCATTTCGTAAATGGCAATTCATTAGACTTCCTGAAGAATTAGGTGGTGGAAAAACTGACACCACTGGTATTCGTGCATATAGTATGATTTGTCTTCACCTTTGGTGTTTATGGAAATATTGGCCTGAGGATGGAAGAAAAAGAGGGGAATGTCCTTGTCATGGAAGTATGTATGATCCAACAACTGGAACAGCTTTTGTTGGACCCGCATCAGTACAAGCTGCACCATCAAACACATTACCTGAATTAACTTTAGAAATTGATTCAGATGGATTTGTTTTTGTTTTACCACCTAAATTTGACGCAAACAATAATGGAGTAATTGGATATGGCCGTTTCGCTTGATAGAAGAACGGGTATAGTAGCCCTACTGTATTGGATTTGGGATGGTGTAGATAGAACTATCTTTACTGCAATTAAATTTTCTTTCCCTGCAAGATTTGTAAGTCCATTTGGATTTTTGGGAATGTTAACTTTTTCTACTTTTATTATTCTTGGAGTTTCGGGAGCTCTGCTAATGTTTTACTATCAACCAATTTTGGATAGAGCATGGGATAGTGTTCAATTCATTAACGACGATGTACCATTTGGTTTTCATATAAGAAATATTCACTATCACGGTTCTAATGCAATGGTTCTTCTAGCTGTTCTTCACATGTATTATCAATACTTTAGTGGAAGATACAAAATTAGAAATGAAATTTTATGGATGACTGGTGTAATTCTTGGTGTTGTTACAATCCTTGAAGCCTTTACTGGTTACGATGTAATATTTAGTGAAAGAGCAGAACTTGCAATTAGTATTGCTGCGTCGTTGACAACATCAATTCCTATTGTTGGACCAACAATTCGAGATGCGGCGCTGGGTAGTGGATTCTCCGATTTTGTTTTAAGATTTTATGCACAACATGTATTCTTGTTACCTATTGTAATGCTTGGATTAATGGCAGTACATTTCCCAAGATTCTTAGTATTTGATGTTCCAATGGTTATGGCAATTGGTGGTGCTA
>JAPYTM010000099.1 GCA_029941825.1 Candidatus Nitrosopumilus sp. | reverse complement strand
ATGGTAAAAGAATCAAAGCAGTTTTTAACATATTTTGGAATTCCATTTATTGATGCACCTTCAGAAGGTGAAGCAACAGCTGCACATTTAACAAAAACAGGACAAGCATATGCATCTGCAAGCCAAGATTTTGATTCTGTTTTATGTGGAGCTAAAAGGTTAGTAAGAAATTTTACAAATAGTGGAAGAAGGAAAATACCAAATAGAAATACATACATCGATGTAGTTCCAGAAATAATTGAAACACAAAAAACATTAGATGCATTAGGATTAACACAAGAGGAATTAATTGATGTTGGAATTTTAATTGGAACTGATTTTAATCCAAACGGATTTGAACGAATTGGTCCAAAAACTGCATTAAAAATGATAAAACAACATTCAAGGTTAGAAGATATACCACAAATTCAAGAGCAATTAGAAGAAATAGATTTTCAGCAGATTCGAAAAATATTTTTAAATCCAGATGTAGCTGATGTTGATGAAATTGTTTTTGGCGATGTAGATTATGAAGGAATAGTAAATTATTTGGTGAAAGAGAGAAGTTTCTCAGAAGATAGAATAAACTCAACTCTAAATAGATTAAAAAAAGCACTAGAAAAAAAGAGCCAAAATTTAGATCAGTGGTTTTAAAAATATTTGAATTTAATAACTAGTTAATCTAATTTTAAAAAATGCCTCAAACAGAAGCAAGAAAAACGCTAAAAGATGCACCAATTATGTGGAGGAGAATAAATTCAATAGGAGTAATTCTTGATTGTAATTCCACATATGCTGCAAATTTAGGGTATGCCAAATCAGAGGTGTTAGGTAAACCAATTTTTGAGCATGTTCCCAAAGAATCATGGGTAGTGATGAATGATTCACTAAAAACATGGTTTGAGACAGGAAAAGTAACAGACCAAAAGATTACTTTCAAAAAACAAGATAATAGTACATTTCCAGGGTTATTACAAGCAACTAGTCTTTATGATGAAAATAAAAATTTGGTAGGCAGTAATACAGTAATTTTTGATTTGACACAAATGTCAGATGAAAAAATAAAAAAATATGAAGAATTTTTCAAAGATGCAAAAAACAAGTTAGATGTTATTAAAGAAAATGAATACAAGCAACTAGATGAAAATTCAAAATCAGAATATGACGGATTAGAAAAAATGTTTGGTATGTTATCTAGTATAAATTTAAAGAAATTAAAAAATATAGAATAAATTAGTAATGTTTGTTATCTATAGATTTTTGAATGTCAGCAACTACTGTACTGTCCTCCAAAGTACTTACATCTCCAATCTGTTCATTATTTGCAATTGATTTTAGTAATCGTCTCATTATTTTTCCGCTTCGTGTCTTTGGAAGTTTTGATACAAAGTAAATTTGTTTAGGAGTTGCAATGGCACCAATATCTTTTCTTATTTTATTTAATAATTCATGTTTTAAAATATCAAGACCCACAGTAACTTTATGATTTAAAACAACAAATGCAACAATTACCTCACCCTTCACATCATCAGGTATTCCACATACTGCAGATTCTGCAACATGATTATGAGATACAATACAACTCTCAAGTTCTGCAGTTCCAATTCTATGACCTGCTACTTTTAAAACATCATCAGCTCGTCCTAGTAACCAAAAATATCCATCATCATCTTTTAATGCATAATCACCAGAATAGTAATAATTAGCATATTTTGACCAGTACACATTTTTGTATTTTTCATCATCTCCCCATAATGTCAAAAACATTCCAGGCCACGGATTTTTAATTGCAAGATATCCCTTTGTGTTTGAAGGGACTGGTGTTCCATTTTCATCAATTATATCAATATTCACACCTGGAATTGAAAGTGTTCCAGACCCAGGTTTTAGTGGGATTGTTTCTAGTCCAGGTAAAGGAGAAATCAACATGCCTCCAGTTTCAGTTTGCCACCAAGTATCAATTATTGGACATTTTCCTTTTCCAATAATTTTGAAATACCATTTCCAAACTTCAGGATTAATTGGTTCACCTACAGTTCCAAGCAATCGTAATGAAGAAAGATCAAAAGAATTTGGAATATCATCACCAAATTTCATAAACATTCTAAGAGCTGTTGGAGTTGTGTAAAAAATTGTAACTTTGTATTTTTGTAAAATATTCCACATCCTTGACTGATCAGGGTAGTCAGGTGCACCCTCATACATTATTTCAGTTGCACCATGAAGTAATGGCGCATAAACTACATAGCTGTGTCCCGTAACCCAACCAATATCAGCAGTACAAAAAAATACATCAGAGTCTTTAATGTCAAATGCCCATTTGAAAGTGGAGTGTAAATGTGTGAGGTAACCTCCAGTGCCATGTAACACACCTTTAGGTTTTCCAGTTGTGCCTGAAGTATACAAAATGTAAAGAGGATGAGAACTTTCTAATTTTTCTGCATCACAAGAATCAAACGCATCTTTCATTAAATCAGTCCAAAGATTGTCTTTTGCAGACATTGAAATTTTATTTTTAGTTCTTTCAAGAACTATTACATGTTCTACAATATCAGAGTCTTTAATTGCCTCATCGATTATTTCTTTAAGTTTGATAATTTTTCCTCGTCTATAACCACCATCAGCGGTGATAACAATTTTAGATTTAGAATCATTAATTCTATCTTTAATAGACATTGCACTAAAACCTGAAAAAATTACAGTATGTATAGCACCAATTCTGGCACAGGCTAACATCGCAATAGGTAATTCTGGGACCATTGGAAGGTATATGGTTACTCTATCCCCTTTTGTTACATTCAGGGATTTTAGAACATTAGCGAATTTTTGAACCTGAATCAACAGATCAGAATATGTAAGAATTCTAGAATCCCCGTTTTCACCTTCCCAAATTATGGCTGGTTTATCAGATTTTGAATTCTGATGTACATCAAGGGTATTATACGAAGCATTAATCGTGCCACCTACAAACCATTTAGCAAACGGGGGTTTCCAGTCTAATGTTTTAGTCCAAGATGAAAACCAAGTAAGATTTTTTGCCTGTTCACCCCAAAAAGATACAAAATCAGAATCTGCTTTTTTTCTTATTTCAGAGTCATAGTTTCCAAGGCCAATATCATAGGTCTCAGACATCAAAAAGTGTATGAACGTAGATCTTTCTAAGTGTTAAAAAAATAATTTAAAAAAACTATTGTGCTTCCATTCTAGCAAGCCAATCATCGTCATTGTCGTCATGTGAAGTCTCTTGTGTCACCTGTTGGGGTGGTTCTGGAAATGCAAATGTGATTTCAGGTTCAATTGAAGGTTCAGGTATTGGTAATGCCTCAGATTCAATTGGTTCTAAAGATGCAACGATTGGTTCTATTGGTGCTTCTGGAAGTATTGTCTGAACTATTTGTTGTTCAGGAGTCTCCAGATATGTAACAGCTGATTCTTGGATATTTTGCTGCGGGGGTGTTGTTATTTCTTGCACTTCCAATTCAAGATCTGCAATTCTACTCTTTACATTTGAGATTTCTGCTGTTTCGTGTGTTACATGCTCAATTACCTCAGTTGTGCATGATTTCACAATTTCAAATGTTGCATCAGAGATTTCATTGCTCTTGGATTGTACTTTTGCATCAAATAATAACATCTTTGCAGACTTCATTTGTTCATCTAACTGTGTCAATCTTTCCTCAAGTTTGACTTTGATTTCACTTTCTGTTTCATCTAATGATACAAGTTTTGACTTGTATTTTTCATGAATGATTTCTGCATCAGATTTCATGTCATCGTTTTCAGAAACAATATCAATCAAGGCCTTTAGACGACGTAGAGTTAGTTGTTTTTCACGAATGAGTCTTTGAGAGTCAAGTC
>JAPYTM010000098.1 GCA_029941825.1 Candidatus Nitrosopumilus sp. | reverse complement strand
CAAGTAACTGACTTTTTAGAAAAAACATACAAGAATGATCTTTCTTTAGATGAAGCAGCAGCATTAGCAACTGCAGGAATCTATCTATCAAGTGAAGACAAAGAAGGAGTAGATCATATCAGAATGGCACGTATTAATGTAGAAACAGGTTTGTATGAAATCGTTTCAAAAGAAGAAATTGCAAACTATGCAAAAGTTGCCAAAGAAAAGTATCCACACGAAGAAAAATAACCATTTTAAAGAATTTGTGAGATTGAATTACATTGAAACTATCTGTTGCTATCCCAGAATCATCACTATCTGACGAATCATTAAAGATAGATAAAACTAGAAAGATATCAGTTCTAGCAAGAGCTTGTGCAATTTTCAAAGTTGATACAATCTTTGTATATCAAGATGGAGGAAATTACAAACAAGATGGAGGGTTGATGGTAATGATTTTAAAATATTTAGAAACACCACAATTTTTGAGAAGAAGATTATTTCCTAAAATGAATGACTTGAAATTTGCAGGAGTATTACAACCATTAAAAATTCCAAGTCATGTAACACCTGCAAATCCAAAAAAAATTATCAGGGGAGACATAAGAGAAGGGATTGTAGTTAGCATAAAGGGGAAAAAATTTGTGGATGTTGGAGTGAATCAATTAATTGCATTTTTTGGACATACTCCAGTTGGAAAAAGAGTCACAGTTCAATTCAAAGAAGGGTATCCAAAACTATCTGTAAAAGAAATTGATAAAGATGAGGCTACATCATATTGGGGGTATTCAGTTAAAGAAAGATCAAATTTATTTGGATTACTAACAGAGTGGAAAGGAAATGTCATCATCACATCTAGAAAAGGAAAAACTGCAACAAAAGAACAAGTTGCAAAATATACAACATCAGACAAACCAACACTAGTAATTTTTGGATCTCCAGAAAAAGGAATTCATGAAATTATTGGAGGTAAAATGAAAAACGTGCAAAATGCAAAAACTCTAAACTTTTTTCCAAATCAAGCTACTGAAACTGTTCGTTTAGAAGAAGCATTACTTGGAACATTATCAATAATTAATGCTCAAAGCACATCATAACATGGCAGAAAGAAAAAACTTCTTACTACTAGCTATAGGAATGGGTGGTGTGTGTACTGTTATTGGAGTATACACAATGTGGAATATGGTATTAGATGTATTAGGACCATAACAAATTAGGAATAGTTGGTTAACCACCAAAAAATTATTGGTTAACCATACCTCACAGGGTTTAATATAGGGAAATCGAGGTTCGAAATTACAATGGGAGCTCGTAAACGACATTCGCCACGTAGAGGAAGTCTTGCATACTCACCTAGAATACGTGCCAAAAGTATGGAAGCAAGAATTCGAGCATGGCCAAAACTAAATTCAGAAGAACCAAAAATTCTAGCTCATTGTGGATTCAAAGCAGGGTGTGTTCAAATTGTAAGTATTGATGATCGTGATAAAACACCAAACGCAGGAAAACAACTGGTTAGTCTTGGAACAGTACTTGTAACTCCACCAGTGTTAATTTTGGGAATTAGAGGATACTCAAAAGATCACAACGGACTACAGGCAGAGTTTGATGTGTATGCCGAAGATATTCCAAAACATATCGCAAAAGAAATTTCACTAAAAAATAATGACAAAGATGCATTAGATAATGCAGAAAAAAGATTAAAGAGAATTAAAGAAATATTTGCAATCGTTGCAGTCTCACCACGTTCTGCAGGATTAGAACAAAAAAAGCCATATATTTTTGAAGCATTAGTTAGTGGCGGAGATATACAAAAACAGTTCACTCATGTTAAAGAAGTTCTAGGAAAAGAGATTAAGATTGATCAAATTTTTGAAACAGGTGCAACAGTAGATGTTGCAGCAATTACTAAAGGTAAAGGATGGCAAGGTGTAATTCAAAGATGGGGTGTAAAAAAGAAACAGCACAAATCAAGAAAGACAGTGAGAGAAGTAGGTTCACTTGGTCCAATTTCACCACAAAGTGTCATGTATACAGTTCCAAGAGCTGGACAAATGGGATTCCATCAAAGAACAGAATACGATAAACGAATTATGGTAATGGGTAATGCAGATGATAAAAAAATAAAAATCAACCCCGATGGTGGATACAAACACTTTGGATTAGTTAAGGGGGACTTTATCATTCTAAAAGGATCAGTTCCAGGAACGTATAGAAGATTAATCAAACTAAGAAGTCAAATTAGAAATGCTCCAGCAAAAGTTAACAAACCAAACATTTTGGAGGTAGTAATATAATGAAAACTACAACTTACACATCTACTGGAACAAAAGATGGTGAAATAGAACTTCCGCTAATATTTTCAACCCCATTTAGAAGAGATTTGATTCACAAGGCTTTCACTAATTTAACATCACACAAATTCCAACCACAGGGAAGACATCCAAGTGCTGGTCAAGACGTAGTTGCAGATTCCAATGATCCACCAACAGGTCAAGGTGTATCTCGTGTAGCAAGAGCACAAGGCGGAGGTGGAGGTAGACAAGGTCAAGGTGCAGAAGTTGCATCAACTAGAGGCGGAAGACAGGCACATCCACCAATTGTAGGTAAAGTAATTTACAAAAAATTAAACAAAAAAGAGAATAAACTAGCATTGTGTTCAGCAATTGCTGCAACTGCATCAAAAGAACGTATTGCATTTAGAGGTCATAAAATTGAAGGAATTGAATCATTTCCAATTGTAATATCTGATGACATTGAATCAGTTACTAAAACAAGTGAGATGACTAAAATTCTAGAAACACTAAATCTTACACAAGATGTCAAAAGATTAGACGCAAGAAAACCACGCTCTGGACAATCAAGACTTAGAGGCAGAAGTAAAAAAGTAGGAAAGAGTGTTTTGTTTGTAACTAAAGACGTATCAAACTTGTCAAAAGCAGTAGGTACAATTCCAGGAGTAGAAGCAAGAAATGTTAAAGATTTGAGCATATTAGACTTGGCTCCAGGATCTGATCCAATTAGATTAACAGTGTATTCCAAATCAGCAATTGAAGAGATTGGAAAAATAAAATCAACACATTTGGAGATAATGGTGAAAACACAATGAATATAGATCAAGCAATGAGAATTATTGTGAAACCATACATTACAGAAAAAACATTTGCAATGGTTGAAAATGAAAGTAAGATTTGTTTTATTGTGGAAAGATCAGCTAAAAAACCTGAAATTGTAGAAGCTGTAAAAATACTTTACAATGAAAAAGTTATCAAAGTAAACACTGCAAGAACAATTTATGGTAAAAAGGCAATTGTTCAATTTCAGAGTACTGATAAAGCAAGGGATTTGGCAACAAAGATAGGAATGCTATAATATGGACCGTAAAATCCCAAGAACACTAACAGGAGCGATGAAAAATGGTTAAAGAATTTTTGTATAGAGGTATTCCAAATCAAGAATTAGAAAATTTATCATTAGAAAAATTATTCCAAATATTCAATTCCAGACAAAGACGATCACTCACTAGAGGAATTACAGATGGAAAAAGAAAATTAATTGAAGAAATAAAGTCTGCAAAAGCAGGAAAATTAAAAACCCCAATCAAAACTCACTTACGAGATTTGATAGTTCTACCATACATGGTAGGTGTTACAGTAAATGTTTTCTCAGGAAAAGAATTTCGACCAGTATTAATCAAAACTGAAATGATTGGTCGTTATTTGGGAGAATATGTCATAACTAACAAAAAAGTTTCACATGGTGCACCAGGTGTAGGAGCTTCAAGATCAAGTCTGTATGTGCCATTAAAGTGATTATTATGAGTAGATTCAAGTACGCTTTCCAAAATTATGATGCAACAAGACATGTACGTTCATCATTAAGAGAAA
>JAPYTM010000097.1 GCA_029941825.1 Candidatus Nitrosopumilus sp. | reverse complement strand
ATTTGTTCCAGATGTAATTTTAATTGATGATGAAACATCATTTCATATTTTGAATTACAATTCACCAGGAGCTACTGGTGCATTGCCATTCTCAGCACATATTGTAAATCATCTAAACAAAACAGGATTATTTGAGAGTGAAAACATGGATGGTCAATGTGGTCCATGGAAATTTACAGAAATTATTGAAAAGTTAGAAGAATAAGATGGCGCCGGGAGGGAGATTTGAACTCCCGTTCCCTTGCGAGAACGTGCTTTATGGTTAAACAATTTCCAGGCACGCGCCCTACCAGGCTAGGCGACCCCGGCACATATCTTTCGATAAAAGTGTTTGATAAAATCTGATTATATATTGTGTTATTTGAAAATTAAAAACTACTTCCAAATTGTTACAGTAGTTGATCTTTCTACATTGTTGCCTTTTTCATCCATACCCATTACAGATATTCTGTAAATTCCATCTAACACAATTTCGCCATCATTTTTTATGTGATCCCATGAAAATTCAATTTCATTTTCCGATTCTAGTGTAGAAATTACTTGTGTAGTAGTTGGTGAATACATCAATTCCCCAAATAATCCAGTAATCTTTAGACCATACGATGCATCAGGGAAAGTTAATGGAACAGAGCCGGAATTAATTACTCGAATCTTAATATCCTCATTTAATTTAAAATCAAATTTTTCAGTCACTATAGAAATTGAAGGGCCTTCAACATACACCAGTTGACCAGTATTTTTTACATCAATTAGATAAACGCCAAATAAGAGACCCACCATTACACCAAAACTAATAAAAATCACAAGACTTTTTGCTAACATTTATTCTAAAATAATTTCTAGATTTTTAATCTTTTGGAGGAGTTGGTTTTGTTCTCCATTTTTTTGGATATGTGTTTGGAGCCATAATTATTCTTCTTGTTTCAAATGCATACCCCTTTGTTGCATCACGAATTTCTTCTTCAGACATTGTTGATTCAGCTAGTGCAACAGCTTCTCCTTTTTGTGTATAAACTGCAACAATATCTCCTTTCTTTAGATTTGGAGAAATTTTTAAAATACCAGGAATTGCTAGTTGGGCACCATGACACAATGCATCTACTGCAGAATCACGAATTATAACAGATCTTAACTCACTGAGTGCAGATTCAACAGGCTTGATCATAGTCATTAGTTTACTAGGATCTTTAGTTTCTTCCCATAATGCAAATGCATTTGCTAATTCATGTAATGTAACTAAACCATCAGATTCATAAAATTGATCAACTCTAGTCCGTCTAAGTTCAATCATTGTTGCACCAGGACCTAAAATTTCTCCAATGTCATAGTATAATTTTCTAATGTATGTTCCAGATTCACATAAAATTCTAGTTAACAGTAATCTTTCTTTTTGTTCTATCACTTCTAATTCATAAATAGTTCTAGTTCTTGTTTGTCTCAATACAGCTGAGCGTTGAGGTGGTTTTTGAAAAATTTCTCCTCTAAACAAATCAACTATTTCATTTAATTTTTCTTTAGATGGAAGTGAATGAATTCGTCCTAATGCATGATATTCTTTTGGACCATAAAGTAAAACTCCCAATGCTTTTGTTGCCTCACCTAATCCTAATGGTAAAACTCCTGAAACTTGAGGATCTAGTGTTCCACTATGACCAATCTTTGAGAGTTTCAAAATACGTTTTGTCCAAGCTACAGTTTCATGACTTGTAGGACCTGGCGGTTTATCTAAAAGGATAATTCCATAATTTAGTAATTGTTCAATTGTTCTTTTCTCGGGATATATTCCATATGCCTCATCTGTTATGTCTTGATCAATTTCAAGTAGATTCTCTAGTTGTTTTAATGTCATAATAATTTCCTCACAGTTTCTTTTGTAACATCAATTACTTGTTGTGCTGTAAGATTATCTGTATTAATAATTAGATCAAACACCGATTTATCATCACCAAAATCAAAATCGTATAATTTTTTGTATAATGCTTTATTCTTATCAAATCGTTTTTTTGTGATTTCATAGGCATCTTTTGTGCTCATATTATCCCTAGTCTTCATTCTTTTAGTACTACTCTCATGTGAGCCATCTAGCCAAATTTTAATTCCATCAGAAATAAGCCAAGGTAAAGTGTAACTTGTAATTACCATTCCACCATCACCAAATAGTGCAATTAGTTTTTTATCTAATTTTTTATCAAATTCTGAATTTTCTTCACGTTGACTCAAAAATTTCATTCCATCTTCAGTATCCCACCAATCATCACCATCAGAATTAAAGCCGTGTTCTTTTGCTATTTCTTTTAGAACATCTCCACCACTAAGATATTTTAATTGGAATTCTTCTGCTAATCCTTTAGCAACAGTTGTTTTTCCAACTGCAGGAGGTCCAGAAATGACAATTGATTTTGTCAACTGAGATCCATAGATGTTTTAGTTAATCTCATTATAATTCCACTAAATGCAATAGATGAAAGGAAATACCATGCCCAAAGATACAATGAGTTTTCTTTACCAAAACAGACATGTTCTATATCTAATGCTTGTTCTGCACTACAAGTTAGTTGGAACATATCTCCTGGAATTACATTTAGTGGAATTGGAGACATTGCAACAGTGTATGAAAAGAGTTGTGGCAATACAAGATAAAATATCAAAATTAAAGGTACAAATGTAATCATCATAGGTCTCATGTTCATCTGCATCATCTCCATAGACATCTTGTTCATGTAAGATGATTTTTTGTTTAGCTCAGCTGTTTTTGCTTGATCTTTTGAACGCATTGCAGACATCCTTGCTTTTTGCCATGTTTTGGTTTCTTTCATAATTCGTTTTAGTTTTGTTTGGTCAACCATCTTCTTTCTAACTGCAGAGTTGAAGAGATTCAACAGTATACCAAATCCAGTAACTGCAAACATTGAAAGGAATAATCCTTTTACTATTGGATCATCACTGCCAAGTGCGCCTCTTCCCTCCCCTCCAAGAAAGTCTGGAAGTTGGAGAAATATTGAATTAATGAAGAGAGGAATTGAATCAATGAAAAGTAGAATAGTGCTGAAATCCATTTTTTTACAGTCCTATTGCTTTGATTATTTTATCTGCTGCCTCATTAATCTTGCCTTCACGATTAAGGACAAGTCTAACGGGTGAGCCTGTAATTACAGCGCAAGCAGAAATCATACCTGATTGCACATCTAATTCTTTTTTAATGTTAGCAAGAGTGATTTTATCTCTATTTCGAGTATCATCTTTCATTCGTCTATTGTAGATTTCTTCAGGTTTTGCAGATACTGCAACAAAGTTAGTTGGTTGAATAATTTTCAAAACATGTTCAGGTAATCCAGGGTAGTACCCTTCTGGAGAATTGATGAATGCGTGAGTATCAATAATTATAATTTGTTCTGTAAATGTTGCAATTTTTTCTGCAGCTATTTTTTGAAATTTTTGTTGTTCAATAACGGGTAATTTTCTTAACTCATCTCTATTTTTTAGACCATTTTCTTTTGCAACATCAAACATCAATGTACCATAACTAATCACATGAACGCTTTTGCCACTACTTTTTATGATATCAACCATAGTAGATAATAAACTGGTTTTTCCCACACCGGGAATACCAATCATTATAATTTTCTTATTTTCTACCAAGCAAAGCACCCAATCGTGGCATGACAACTTCAACTTGTTCTCGAACTAATTGTGTGTAATAGTTAATGAGAATATCGACCATAAGTAAAATTCCGATTCCAGAACCAAAGACACCAAGAACGTCAGATACACCAGCCAATAGACCTAAAATCATAGATCCAATAATTGTAACTGATGGAATGTACTTGTTTAGTAATGCTTCAACAGGTTTGTTTGATCTTCTAAATCCAGGAATTTGTACATCTGCATCAAGTAAGTTTT
>JAPYTM010000096.1 GCA_029941825.1 Candidatus Nitrosopumilus sp. | reverse complement strand
GACTAATGTTATTTTCACATATTGCAGATACACATTTGGGATTAGTACAGTATGGTTCCAATGAAAGAGAAGACGATGTGTATGATGTTTTCAATCAGGCAATTAACAGATCAATAAAGGACAAGGTAGATTTTGTAATATTTGCAGGTGATATTTTTGAGAATCCCAAACCAAATGGTAATGCAATATTAGTAATGGCAAATGCATTAAAACGATTAAAAAAAAATGACATTGATTCATTTTTTGTTTTAGGTGAACATGATAAACCTACAATTAGAGGATCTCCAGTTCCATACATATATCATAGTCTAAAATTTTCAACTTACATAGGTGATGGAATACCTATACCATACAAAGGGATAATGTTGGCAGGATTAGATAAGAGAAAAAAATCAGAGCTGGAAGAATATAAAAAAATATTTTTAAATTTGGATAAAAGGGCAGAAAATGAATTTAAAGAAACAAAACACAAAATATTGGTATTACATCAAGGCATTGCAGAGTTTCACAAATATGCAGATGATTTGCAATCAAAAGAATTGCCAAAAAATTTTACGTATTATGCAATGGGACACCTACATGATACAGTTGTAAAAAAATTCAATCATCTAAAAGGTCCGATTGCATACCCAGGATCAACTGAGCTAACAACTAGTGAAGGAATTAAAGATGTCAAAAAAGGATTTTTTGAAGTAGATATTTCAGGAAATGAAGCAATACCAAAATGGATTGAGTTAGACAGGAGACCTCAGTTTTCATTTGATGCAGATTACAAAGAATTAACAAAAACAATTGATAAAATTATAGAAAAAATTAGTGATCTTGCAAAAAAACCAATAATTCAAGTGAAGATACAAGGTAAAGACATAGACGCAGACCATATTCAGGCACAAATTGGAAGATTGAATTCGCTGGCACTTGAATGTAAATGGAAAATTATTACAAAACAAACATCAGATTCATCAGTATTTCTAGACAGACCAAATGAAATTGAGGATGAAATATTTAGGCTATCGGCAAACGCATTAGGTTCAGAACAAGATGCAAAATTTGCAATAGAAGAACTTTATCCAGTGTTATCAACAGATGCAACGGACCAGGCATTAGAAATTATTTTGAAAGATTATGAAAAATTCAAAGAGGAAGAAACCAAATGATAACATCAATTGAACTAGGTGACTTTCTATCACATGAAAAGACAACAATAGATTTGGAAGACGGTGTAACTATTTTTGTAGGAGAAAATGGTGCAGGAAAATCAAGCATTATTGACGCGATTACATTTTCATTATTTGGTAAACATACAAGAAAGTCAAACAAAGGATTAATCAGACGAGGAAACAATCAAGGATATGCAAAAATAAAATTTTCAATAAAAGACAAACAATACGAAGCAGAAAGAAAAATTGATAGCAAAGGCAGTCTAAATGCAACATTGTTTGAAGTAACAGACAACAATAGAGTACAAATTGCAGCTGGAGAAAGAAAACAGTTTAAAGAATCAATGACAGAGCAAGTTGAAAAAATAATAGGAATGAGTTTTGAAAAATTAAAGATAGCATCAATTGTACAGCAAGGGGAATTAAATTCGATAATTAATGCAAAACCAAAAGAATTCAAAGAGTTACTTAATGCCATAATTGGAATAGATAAATTAGACATTGCATCAGAATCTATGAAAAAAATTACAAAGGAATTCCGTGAAGAAAATAGAACAGAATCAGGGCATGATGATACACAAATAGATATTCTAAGAAAGGATTCTAAAAAATATCAAGATGAGTTAAAGAAAACAAAACCTAAGAAAGATAAATTGGAATTACAAAAAAAGGATCTAGATAAAAAAATCACTAAATTAGAGGGAGAAGAGAGCCTCGAAAAAGAAAAGAAATTCAACATAGGCCAATTAAAAGAAAAAACAAGTGATCTTGAAAATTATGTAGGTAATGAAATTAAAAAAATAGAAGATGAGATTGACCGTAAC
This sequence comes from Candidatus Nitrosopumilus sp., assembly GCA_029941825.1. Taxonomy (GTDB): domain Archaea; phylum Thermoproteota; class Nitrososphaeria; order Nitrososphaerales; family Nitrosopumilaceae; genus Nitrosopumilus. Next base: position 1,938 of record JAPYTM010000096.1, on the reverse strand, counting down.
AAGGGGATAATACGCAATTGTGAAGGTTGTTTTAAAAAATTAAAACAAAAGGCAGGTTTTGTAAAGAAACTCGAAAGAGCTACAGAAGAAGAGATTGATGCAGGTAATAAAATACAAGAAATCAAAGAACAGATAGGAACTTTAGAGGCAGAACAGGGCGGAAAAAAAGACAAGATAGTCCAATTAAAAGAAAAAACAAGGGATCTTCAAAATTATGTAGATAGTAAAATAAAAGAAATAAAAGATGAGATCGGCCGTAACAAGGAGATAATACGCAGTTGCAAAGGCTGTTTTGAGAAATTAGGACAAAAGACAGGTTTTGAGAAGAATCTCAAAAAAGCTACAGAAGAAGAGCGTGATGCACATGACAAAATACAAAAAATTAAAGAAGAAATAGTATCACTAAAAGAACAAGAAAACCTTGCAGAAAAATTACAATTAAAAGATAACAAATGTCCAGTATGTGGTTCAGAGGTTGAAGAATTAAAACCATGGTTACAAGTTGACCATATCAAAGAAAAAATAATCAAATTAAAACAAAATATTGACTCAAAAAAAGAAGAAGAAGATAATCATTCTCAAGAAAAAATTGAATCTACAAACAAATTAAAAGAAATAAGTGCTGCAGAAACAATACTTGATACATATTCAATCAAAAATGAAGAAGAATTAGTATCAATTCAAAAAAAAATAGAGGTTAAAGAAAAGAAAGTATCATTAGCAGATAGTAAAAAATTAGAGGATATGTCACAAATAGACGAACATGCAAAAGTAAAGTTTGGAGAGATTTTGGAATTGAGATTAAAAACAGAAGGATTTGACAAAGCAAAGTTTGAAAAGAAAATAAATGAATTAAATGAAAATATTAAGTCAAAAGAAAAAGAAAGAGAAGCAAAAGATAAAGAGAAAAATGAATTCGACGAAGAATTAGGTAAAATAAAAGTTGCAGAAACAATACTTGATACATATTCAATCAAAAATGAAGAAGAATTAGTATCAATTCAAAAAAAAATAGAGGTTAAAGAAAAGAAAGTATCATTAGCAGATAGTAAAAAATTAGAGGATATGTCACAAATAGACGAACATGCAAAAGTAAAGTTTGGAGAGATTTTGGAATTGAGATTAAAAACAGAAGGATTTGACAAAGCAAAGTTTGAAAAGAAAACAATTGAATTAAAGCAAAAACGAGAAGACAAAGCCAATAATTATAAAAATTTGGGCATAGTTGAAGATCAAATAAAGACAGCAGAAAAACAATCAAGTGAAATTAAAGAATCAATTCTAGAACTTGAAAAAGTTAAAGACTACATATCAAGATTAGATAATATTCAAAAGCATGTTTTTAGTAGAGATGGTTCAGTTGCCACAAGTTTAAGATCATGGGCATTAAATTCAATTTCAATTAAAGCTTCAGAATACCTATCAGTTCTAAATACAAAAATTCAAAGAATTGCATTATCAGAAAAAGCAAGGGATGTGTCTATTGCATGTTATTCAAAAACTGAAGTTTTAGAATTAGAGTCACTAAGTGGTGGAGAAAAAGTAAGTGTGGCATTGGCGTTACGGCTAGGAATGGCAAACTTACTGGGCTCATCAAACCTAAATTTGATGATACTAGATGAACCGACAACACACTTAGATGCTGAAAGAAAGAAATCATTGGTTGAAGTATTGACACAATTATCAGGAATTGGAAAATCACAGTCAGCAATGCAATTTTTGATCATTACACATGATGCAGAAATATTTGAGAATGAACATGTCGGACAAGTTCATGAGTTTAAATCTACTGAAGAAGGAAGTAAAGTTACTGAACTTTAAGGGATAATTTTACTTTCTCTAACATAAATTTCAAAAATTCAGATAACGGTTTTTGCCCTTTGTGTTTTAAATTCCATTCCCTTACAAGTTGATCATAAAATTTCCATTCAGATTCAT
>JAPYTM010000095.1:1564-3922 GCA_029941825.1 Candidatus Nitrosopumilus sp. | reverse complement strand
AATAATATTTACAAACTTGCAATGCTTGGAATTGTTGCGATAATTGTATTTGGTGGTTACATGGCAATTTCTGGTTACAATACTGACATTTACCCTCTTGATAGAATTCGAGGAAATCTTGATGGAATTATCTCCTCTTCAGATCCTAATGTAATTCGTGATCATTTGGTGGCAATTCAAACTGATTTGGATGTTGTAATGGTGAATATCCCTGATACAGTTGATGCAAACGGTAAACTGATTGCTAAAAACCCAGTTTGGATATTTAGTACAGAATCTACAAACTTCCTCAGAATTCAAAATAATATTGACACCATGATTACAAGTGTTAATTACATCTCATCCATTTCAAAAGATAATTCTGCATATCATACAGCAATGTTAGATCTTAATGATAGATCTTTGATGTTAGAACTAAACATTGTGGATGCCACTCCATACATGTATGTCAGTCCTGAAAACATGATGATGAGTGTTGTTTGGGTTGCAGTAATAATTGGAATCTTTGCTGTATTGAAAAGAAAGAAAGAACAACTTCAGAAAATAGATGATATTGGTGTCTAAGAAATATTTAATTCCTTTCTAATTTCATCTACTGCTCTAATTCCATAAATGTCTCTTATCTGTTGAATCCTGATAGACTCTTTTAACATGTCTCGCCCTATTGCATTTGATAAAATTGAATAAACATCACTAAATCTAACTTCCCATTTGTCTGCACAATCTAAAATTTTACTTACTGCCCATTGTCTTACTTCGTGTGGCAATGGAATCTTTTCACCTGCTTCAATTGAAATTTTATCAAATAGATTAACAATATCTGCAGTTTGTGATGCCATTTTTTCAAGATTTTTTGAATCACCATATTTTGTTTCTGAATTCATTCTAATACTTGATTGATATTCTGAAAGTTTCAATAATGCCATCACTTCCATTGATGAATCACTTGATGCCTTGTTTGTAACATTTCTGATTGCTTGAACTTCCCCAAATAATTTTTCAGATTTTTTATGGAATTCTATGGTGGATTCATCTTGTCTTTTTAGAGTGTCTGAAACAGAGGATATTTTTTGTTCGATACTGTTTGTTTTCTCAAATACATTTTGTTTAAAATCTGAGAAATCTTCTTGAACTGATTTTAATCCTTCCCCTACAAATGCTGTGGAATCTGCTCTTTGTGATAATGCTCCAATTTCTGTCTCAATTCTATCAATTTTACCACCTAATTCTTTCATAGATTCTAAGCTTAAATTGTCAATTGCATTTGTTTGTGATGATATGGTTTCAAACTGTTGTTTTAACCCATCAATCACTCCTCCCAAAGAATCAATTTTTGATGCCTTTGAAGATATGGAATCAATTGTAACTTTTATTGCATTTAGTTCAGCATTGAGATTTGAAGTAGATGACATACCCTCAGCAATTTTTTCAAATTCTTGTCTAAGACTTTCAATGACTTGAGTTCCTGTTTCAATTTCACCTGTTTTTCCTGAAATATCATCAATACTATTTTTTAGATTATTAATTTCTGAACTAATTTCTAAAAATGAATCTGTTTTTCCAGAAACTTTCCTAAGATCAACTCTTACCTCATCTATCCTTTGAGCAATTTTAATAATCATTTCAGAATTATTTCTAATTGAATTTACACTGTCTTCAACTTGCTGAGATATTTTTGGTGATGTTTTTTGTGATGATGCAATTTTGTTTATTTCATCTTGTAATTTACTAGTTTGATCATTAATCTTATTGACTAAATTGGATTGTGTTCTTACTTGATTTAATCCAACATAAAGTTTTTGAGTGTCTTCTTCTATAATATTAATTTGTTTTGATTGTTTTTGGATATATTCTAAAGTTGATGCTAATGAATCTATCATACCTTTCATTGAGACTAGAACTTTTTGGTTTTCACCAAAAATTTTCGACATTACCTTAATCTCTTTTTGTAATGCTTTGTTTGAATCTGAAACTGATGCAACTTTTTTTAATAGTATGGATGGACTTGGTTCTCTTTTTGTTTGCTTTACTGTTTTTTTCTTTGTAGTTTTAGCAACCATGTGAATTAAATTAAAAATTTGATGATAAAAAAGTTAGCTATAAAATAAAAAATGTAAAGAGCTACCTGTTTACCATTTCTGGTTCATGAAGTAACTCATGAAATGTCTTTTCAGCCAATCCATTATGCGTTTCAATAAACCCTTTTGGACAATATTCACATTGAATCATATAGTACGGTATGGTACCGTACTATTAATACTCGGGTGATTGCGAAATAACCAAATATGCAGTCAGATACCCCAGGTCATATCTCATCATGAATCAGTTGACCTACTCATCACTCTGCATTTAGGTGAT
>JAPYTM010000095.1:0-1464 GCA_029941825.1 Candidatus Nitrosopumilus sp. | reverse complement strand
TTACTTCTTTTTGTTATTGGTATTGAATTCCCATATGCAAAAATTAAAAGTATTGGTAGAATTGCAGTTGGGGTTGGGACACTTGGATTGTTTTCAACATTAGGTGTTATTTTTTACACAGCAATTGCACTTGGATTAAATTTTATGGATGCATTATTCATTTCAGCAGCATTATCTATTTCCAGTACTGCAATTATTGTAAAACTTTTAGAAGAAACAGGACGAATCAAAAAAGAATCATCTATTCTAATTTTAGGAATCTTAATTGTTGAAGATATTATTGCAGTTATTCTAATTTCTTCATTACAATCTATTGCTCTAGTTGGAACTGTATCAATAGAGTCCATTATAGCAGTAGTGGCAGTTGCAGTTGCGTTAATTGTTGGAACATTTACTATTGGAACTCGTGTAATTCCGCCACTCATTGATAGAGTGGCAGCAGCTGAGAATCGTGAAATTTTATTGTTAAGCGTTCTTGGTTTGTGTTTTGGATATGCTTTATTTGCAAATGTTGTAGGATTATCTGTGGCAATTGGGGCATTTTTGGCAGGGGTACTTGTGGCTGAATCAAAATCTGCTGAAGTTGCAAAACTACTTTCTAGTCCAATTAAGGATATGTTTGTTGCAATATTCTTTATCTCCGTTGGTGCTTTGATGGATGTTTCACAACTTGAAAATTATATCTATGTGGCAATTGTTTTGATTGCAGTTTCAATTGGAATGAAGTTTGGAAGCAATTTAATTGGAAATTTCATATTTCGACAAAAACGTGGAAAAGCAATACGTTCTGCATCTACTTTAGCTGCACCTAGAGGTGAATTTTCAATTGTGATTATCAAAGTTGGAGTAGACATGGGAGCTGTCAGTTCTTTCTTATTCCCATTGATAGGTATGATTTCTATAATTACTGCAATAATTACTCCATTTTTAATGAAAGCTGGAGATAAAACAATTTCTGTAATAGATAAAAAATAAAATGTCTGATGAATTAAAGAGATTTTTAGACCGAGAACATGATGGTATTACTACTTTTGATTTTGATGGAAAAGCAACTTCTTGTATTATAATTGATGAAAAAAAATATGATGAAATGTTATCAAAAGTAGCTGGACAATCTTTGTCAATTAACACTGATCTAAATATTCTTCAAGATGGTTTGGGAAATGTTTTTGTTGAAATAGTTTTGGAATTTTCAAAAGGAAATATTATTGAAAAATTTTTGGTTAATGCAAAAACCCATCTTGCTTTTTTCGAACATCTTGCAAATACATCTATGCTTGCACTCTCTTCCCCCAAATCTCAGTATGGCAAAGAAAATATTTTCATGATCCAACTACCTCGTCCAGAAAAAGCTCAAAATGCACTTGAAATTATTAAAAATGCACTAGTTCCAAAAAATTAATGATTTATGGTGCAGTTACCGGGATTTGAACCCGGGTCACGTACTTGGCAAGCACGAGTACT
>JAPYTM010000094.1 GCA_029941825.1 Candidatus Nitrosopumilus sp. | reverse complement strand
AGCCACTTACATAGAGACTATGCACGATGAATCATTTTCAATTCATCAAGTGGAACACATACACGACTTGTACGATGATTTCATTTTTAATCATGTTAGCTAATGCTATGCATTTTTTTATATGATTTGAAATCCCTTAGTGTATACTATACACGACTAAACATTATGTACTGGCAACATACAGTTATTTTTTAGATTTATTCTTCTAATTCTATATCTATTTGAAGTTCTTTAGCTAAACCTATCCACCAATTTGTATTTTCAGACATTAATGAAAAAAGATCTGATGTTACTAATAGATCTGTTGGTTATTTTTTCAAAGTAGTTATTTAAGAAAACATGACAAAATTTAATCTTTAGTATAATTAGTGTCAGAGATATTATTTACATCTTTAATTTTTATAATTAGTGTGTTTCCTAGTTTATTAAAAACACGTTGACGATTTTTATTTGTTAAAAACAATCCAAACAAAACATCAATTGGTAATAGGAATGATTTTCCAAAACTACTAATTATAATTCCTTTTAGATTAGGCTTGTTTCCATAAACATTTGTGACTTTTAAATTAAGAATTTTTTTACCTATTGTTTGTCCTGTTTTGTATTCTAAAATTACCCAATAAATAAAAAACAAAACACTCGTTGGGATGTATTGCATACTTTCTGCCCAAAAACTATTATCTATAAAACCATAATCTAATGTTCCAAATAATGCAAAAATCACTAATGTTGAAATCATTGATATAACGATAAAGTCAATTAACCATGCAAGAAACCTGTCTGTCCATTTTGCAATGATTATTTTTGAGTATGTATCTGAATTCACTATGATTTAATTAATTATTTTACATTAATAAAATATGTTAATTACTATTTGATTAAACCATATGAATATTACATAAATAAAAAAATCACTTGAATTCAAAATTTTGGTAAATTATAAATCCATGATGGTTTATTGATAATTTTCAAGTATTCCCTTAGAAATTAATAGTCTAATTTTTAATTTAATTTGAAATCCTTTTTGATAACTATAAACCTGCTTGATGTATTATTTTGGACATTTCGTCGAAATGAGCAAGATGTTGTGAATCTTTACAATACCCTCTCACCTGTAATGCAACTTGCCACTGGTGGTTCAATGCTTAATTTTGGATATTGGTCATCAAAACACACCGATCCAATTTCAGCACAAAATAACTTGTGTATGGTTTTTGCAGACTTTGCCGAACTATCTTCAGGAAGACACGTTGTTGATGTGGGTAGTGGACTATCATCCCCTTCAAAACTCTGGAGAGATACATTTTCAAATCTTAATTTTTACTGTGTAAATATTAATTTCAAACAGTTGTCTTTTTCTGGATTACAAAGAAACATAGAATTTGTTAACTCCACATCTACAAAACTTCCCTTTATTGATAATTCCGTTGATCGTGTTTTAGCATTAGAATCTGCACAACATTTCAAACCTTTATCAAATTTCATTTCTGAATCTAAAAGGATTTTAACAAAAAATGGTTTACTTGTACTTGCAATTCCAATAACATCTACTGATTCATTTATTGGGAAATTAGGACTTTTAAAATTTACTTGGTCTTCAGAACATTATAGTATAAACTATCTAAAAAATTTATTATTATCTTCTGGTTTTACTATATGTGATGAAAAATTAATTGGTTCAAATGTGTATGACTCTCTTGCTAATTATTATGATGAACATAGAACTAGATTAAAAAAAGTAATTTTAAAACAATATCCTAGATATGTTGAAACAATTCTTTACAAATCACTTCAAAAAATGAAAAAGGCATCTGAAGAAAAAATTATTGATTATGCTTTGATAAAATGTCGTTTATAATTACATGTCAGTGGATTTTGTAAAAATACCTTTTACTTTTTTGAATATGTTCAAAATTTGAGGTGATCTCTAGTCGTTATATGATTATTTTTTATCATTTTGATATTAAATTCTGGATTTTATTAGCAACAGACTTTTGAAAAATATTCCTATATCTTATGATTTTTCAAATTGGCTAGGTTTTTATTTTTGATATTTGAATAAATCTTATCATGTCTGATTCAAGTGAAAGTTTGAAGTTATATCATAAAAAATGTGATCACTTGCTTAAAGAACCTGAGATTAGATTTGCAGGAATTGTTGATAAAAGAGGTAAACTCATTGCAGGTGGTTTTAAAGAAGGAATCACTCCTTATGAAAACGATGAAACAAAATTACAATCCTTTTTTGAATTTGTTTCAAAAACTTCCATCAGAAAAGAATTTGATGAAAGTTTAGGTCCGATAAATTATCTTGCTGCTAGACGAGATAAAGCAGTTTTAGTAAGTTTTCCATTTCCTGTCACTCAAATTCTATTACTAATATCTGCAGAACCTACTGTGAGTATTGAAATTTTGGCCAAAAAGGTTGTTGAAATATTTACTGATGTCAATTAGTTTAAATTTAACAAATAGTTTTAATTTGACAATCTTTTATTTGAATTAAAATGAAAGCAACGTTTGGCGCTGGTTGTTTCTGGCATGTTGAGGGTTTACTTGGAAAAATCACAGGTGTTACATCAACTAAAGTTGGATATATTGGAGGTCAATTATCAAATCCTACTTATGACGAAGTTTGTACTGATAAAACAGGACATGCAGAAGCTGTAGAAGTAGAATATGATCCTGATGTTATTTCTTTTCAAGATCTTCTAGATGTATTTTGGAACAATCATAACCCTACTACATTAAATCGTCAAGGCCCAGATGTTGGAATCCAATACCGTTCAGCAATTTTTTATCACAATGATCAACAAAAAGAAACTGCTGAAAAATCTAAACAGATCTTAAATGAATCTGCACAATATGAACGCCCTATTGTAACTCAAATCATCTCTGCCCCTATATTTTACCCTGCAGAAGAATACCATCAAAAATATTTTGAAAAACGTGGATTGTGATTAAATTATTTCACAATGACTACTGGAATTTTAGATGTATGTATAACATAATTTGAAACACTTCCAAAGAACATTTCTTTTGCAGAACTTCTTCCACGAGAACCAATGACGATCATATCATAATTTCCTTTCCCATGTGCAAGTTTGATGATATTATATCCAATATTGCCTCTCATAATTTTTTCTTTAAACACAATTCCATTTTGAGCAGATAACACCTTTGCATTTTCCATGATTTTTTTAATTTGTTTATTGAATGATTTTTCAACTGAACCTACTCCTCTAAATTCTGAATGTGGTGGTGCATAAATTGAATAGACGCCTGTAATTATTGCGCCACATTGTCTAGCTAACACAATTGCCATTTCAAGCCCTCTTTGAGAATTCTTTGAACCATCCAATGGAACTAAAATCCTTAAAATTTTTTTCTTTAACACATTATTTTAGCTATTATTGATCTTAAAAAATGTAGATACTGTGATTAACTGTTTAATTTTTTCTGTAATATCATCTTCAACTTGATCGCTTAATTCACTAAAACTTATCTAGTTAGAATCATTGACGCTAAAATAGTGAAAGAAAAATTCATTCAAATTGATGGAAATAAAATCCGTTATCTGGAATCTGGGGATTCTAAAAAAACACTTGTGTTAATTCATGGTTTGGGTGCATCTGCAGAAAGATGGAACTCAGTTATTCCTCTCTTTACTGACAAGTATCGTGTCATAGTTCCTGATTTAATTGGATTTGGTTATAGTGACAAACCTCTTGTAGATTATACTTCTGAATTTTTTACTGAATTTCTAGAAAATTTTTTTACTGAATCTAATATTATACATCCTTATTTGATTGGTTCTTCATTAGGTGGACAAATATCTGTTGAATACACTGCTTCACATCCTGATGATGTTGAAAAACTTATTTTAGTTTCCCCTTCGGGTATTATGAAACAATCCACTCCTGCACTTGA
>JAPYTM010000093.1 GCA_029941825.1 Candidatus Nitrosopumilus sp. | reverse complement strand
ATTGTTGCTCCATCTAGTGTAAAGATCTGGAAACCAGAATACGATCTAAAATAATTTTATTGCTTCTTGAATTTGAGGATAATGAGCTGGAATTCTATACATTCGTCTAATATTCATAGCAAGGCTTTCTGATTTCTTACGTTCACCGTGATTAACTAAAACTCTTCGAAGTTTTGGTCTTAATTTCTGTACAAACGACATCAACTGATTGTAATCACTGTGACCACTAAATCCATCTAATTTTTGAACACCACAATTGATCGTAACAACTTCTACTTTACCTTCCTTACCCAACATTGATACTTGTTTAGAACCATCAAGAACTCTTCTTCCCAAAGTTCCATTAACCTGATAAGAAACAAACAACACCTTGTTCTTTTTGTCAGGTGCAATATTTTTGAAGTATTCTAAAACAGGTCCACCTTCTAACATTCCAGATGTTGCTAAGATAATACATGGTGAATTTTCCCTCATTGGTTCTTCTCTAGCATCTGCATGCTCAATATTTGTAAAATATTCAGAATCAAATGGATTATCATCAGTTTCTAAAATTTTTTGTTTGAGTTCTCTTGCAAGATATTCAGGATATGATTCATGTATAGCTGATGCCTCAGAAATCATTCCTTCTGTAAAGACTGGTGCTTCAACCATTTCTCCTGATTTCATATAATGATCAATTACCATCATAATTTCTTGAGCACGACCAACTGCTGGAATTGGTATCAGAACTTTACCTCCATCTGCTAAAGTATTGTTTACTGCATTAATGAAGGCAGATTCTACTTCTTGCCTTGTTGGTTGGATATCTTCTTTAAGACCATAGGTACTTTCAACCAATAATGTTTCTACTCTAGGGAAATTCCAACTAGCAGCTTCAAACAAAATACTTTTTCCGAATTTAATGTCACCTGAATATACAAAGTTATGATCACCATTTCCAATATGAAAATGACACAAAGCTGAACCTAGAATATGACCAGCATTTGCAAAAACTAATTTGATATCAGGAGAAATATCAGTTACAGTCCCATAGGGTAAAGTAATTGTCTGTTTCATAATCTGTTTTACATCTCGTTCTGCATAAATTGGAGTTCTACCTTGTGCAGCAGCCACCTTAATTGCATCTAATTGGATTAAATTCATCATAGGAAGTGTTGGTTCAGTACAATAGATTGGACCTTTGTAACCGTATTTACATAAAGCTGGCAAAAATCCAGTATGATCCAAATGTGCATGTCCAATAACAACAGCATCAAGATCATCTAAGGTAATATCTAAAGAATCTAATCTTGGAAATGCATCCATTGGTGAACGTGCACCAGGATTAATTCCACAATCAATTAAGATTTTACTTTCAGGTGTGGATAATAACATTGAAGATCTTCCAACTTGACCAAACCCACCTAGAGTAAAAAGAGAAACTTCGGTTCTTTGAGATAATCTAGGTCTAAAAATTTCATCACCAACTTGTTTGAGTTGTTTGCTTCTTTCAGAAGATGCTTGTTTTAGAGTAGTATTAATGGTTTGAATAGTACGTGAAGGAATAGTTGTGGCTTTTCTAACACGTAATCTCCAACCTATTTTCTCAGTTACTTCAGCATGATTGAATTCCTTTGCATTTCTTTGTATCAGCCATGGTCTTTTTACTTCAACTGATACTTCACCAGTAGTTGTATCAAAAATAGTTCCTTGTAGATTTGCTTCTTTTGGAACACAATCTGCAAGAATCTTTCTAGCTTCAGTTTCAGGTTTTCTAATCGATTCATCAGTTCTTACAACAATTCTTTTTTTGATAATGTTTACAAGATTTGATATTGTTTCATTATGTTCCATCAAATAACGAGGAGTGTTTGTGTAAAGAGCAATTCTTGGACCTTCATATTCTATTTTTGTGATATTTGCCTCCTTGGGAATACTTTGCAGTATGGTGGCCATTATATTCTGGCTACTAGGAGGTAATTCTTTTTGTTGTTGTTTTCGTTGCATTAAATCACTAAAGTTTGATAACTGCTTTCTTTTGTTCATCAGTTAACAGACGGAATCCATCTTTATCCATTATTGCGACATTAATTCCATCGCCTGTACCAATGTTTCTAACTATTGCAGCTTTAACAGCTCGTAGAGCTATTTTTTTTGCTTCCTCTACTGTGAGGTCTTCTCTATATTCTTCTTCAAGTAAACCATAAGCTACTGGTGAACCGCTACCAGTTGTAACATATGATTTTTCTTCAACTGAACCAAACATATCAATATTAAACAATGAAGGACCATTTGCATCATATCCACCAAGTAAGATATCAGCCATGAATGGATAACCCCTATTTTGATGAAATATCAATGAACAAAGTCTTGCAAGAGAATGAATTGAAATTGGACCTTGTTTTTCAACCCGATGTAAATTAGAATGATAACGTAGAATATCAACAATATTTTGTGCGTCAGCCACACCACCAGCAAGTGTTAATCCAGCATGCAAGTCAATTTTTTGAATTTTCATAGTATTGTTATTTGCAATAAAATAGCCTGCACTAGCCCTCATATCAGCACATAACACTACACCATCCTTTGCCTTGATACCTACAGTGGTAGTCCCATGCAAAATTTTTTCTTCAACATTGTTCGACAAAAAATACACCTTTTAAGATAAAGTATGTGGCATCTCACCCTTTTAAATAACTTTTTGATCTCTTGAAATCATAAATAATGACGAAAAATCAAGATCGCATGCAATCGCATACGATGGAATTGCCTAGACTCATCAAAATTGGTGAGAAGAATATCAATGATTTTGGAAGTTTTTTAGTTTCACTAAACAAACCAAAAAAAGTTTCTTTGATATCAGGAGTAAATGTTCAAAAAGTTTTAAGGAAAAAAATTGAAAAATCACTAAAATTAAAAAAAATTCAATTTATTTGGCATACATCAAGAGATAATCAAATAAAATCAATAGAGCAAATTCAAAAAAATGTTAAAAAAGATAATTCAGATTTAATTGTGGGGATTGGTGGAGGTCGTTCTGTAGATACAGCCAAATTAATTTCATATAATTTATGCAAACCATTTGTAAGTTTACCAACTGCTGCATCTCATGATGGAATGGCTAGTCCATTTGTTTCTATTAAAAGTGATAAACCACATTCAATTGTAGCATCTGCTCCTATGGGTGTTTTTGTAGATATTGATGTGATCAAAAAGGCTCCAACCCAACTATTAGCTAGTGGTTGTGGAGATCTTATTGCAAATATTATAGCGGTAAAAGATTGGCAACTTGGACATAAAAAGAAAAAAGAATACTATGGAAGATATGCAGCAGATTTGGCTTTGATGAGTGCCAAAATTGTTATGGAAAATTCTGCTGAATTTGCAAAAAAAGGATTGGATGCAAGGGTAATTGTTGAAGGATTGATCAGTGCAGGAGTTGCATCATGTATTGCAGGAAGTAGTAGACCATGTTCAGGTGCAGAACATCTATTTTCACATGCACTTGATAAAATTGCTCCAGGTATTGGACTCCATGGAGAAAAATGTGGAATTGGTTCTATAATGATGGCCAAATTGCATAAACAAAATTGGAAAAAAATTATAAAGACTTTGAGGGATGTCGGAGCTCCAACTACTGCAAAGCAAATTGGTCTCAAACCAGATATGATTATAAAAGCTCTAATCATGGCACAAGGGTTAAGACCAGAAAGATATACTATTTTAAAAGAAATTGAAATGACCGAAAAAAGAGCAATTAATCTTGCAAAGAGTACTAAAGTAATTTGATTTAAGCAGCTTTTTGTTCTGTTGCCTTTTCTTTTGTTTCAGGTTTTTTTGCTGGAGTTTGTTTGTTGATATGTGTCTCAACAAAATTCACTTTTTCTAAAGTTGAAACAAATTTGAAAATATCTAATTGAATAAAATGTTTCATTATTTGTAAACCATCAGCACGTAAAATTTCTTCAGGAATTG
>JAPYTM010000092.1 GCA_029941825.1 Candidatus Nitrosopumilus sp. | reverse complement strand
CAGAACTTTCAGATTTCATCTCTTCTTGTAATTTTGCTGCAAGAATACTACATTGTGCTGCAATATTTTTGGCACTAGTTCTAAAAGCAACGGCACTTGGAGAATCAGGATCAGTAATCATAATTGGCTTTCCTAAATCAGAGCCAGCCATAATTCCAGAGTTTAAGGGGATTTCACCTAAGAAAGGCATGTTAAATTGTTCACTGATTTTCTTTGCACCACCCTCACCAAAAATATAGTGTTTGGTATCACAGTTTGAACAAATAAAATGACTCATATTTTCAACAACTCCAATTAGTGGAACATTTAGTTTTTCAAACATTCCAACGGCTTTGACTGCAACATTACTTGCAACATCTTGAGGTGTTGTAACAACAAGAATACCTGTAATTGGAATTGTTTGTGCAAGTGTTAATGGTATATCACCAGTTCCTGGAGGGAGATCTACAATTAGATAATCTAAATCAGACCAATTAGTATCAACTAGAAATTGTTTTAAAATTCCAGAAATAATTGGACCACGATAAATTGCTGCTTGATGTGATTGTTCTGCAAAGAAACCAAATGAAACAACTTTTAGTCCATTTGATTCAGCTGGTTGGAGTTTATTCTCTTCCACTTCCATAAAAGCATCTTTCATTCCAAGCATTAATGGAATACTTGGACCATAGATGTCAGCATCTAATAATCCAACTTTGGCTCCTGCTTGAGATAATGCTAATGCTAAATTTAATGAAACAGTAGATTTACCTACACCACCCTTTCCACTTGCAACGCCAATAATATTTTTGACAGTTGCCATTCCAGTATCATCATCAAGTGAACGACCTTCCATTACTTTGGCAGTTACATTCATATCAAAATTTTTCAGTTCAGAAATTTCACCAATTGCTTTTCTAACATCATCTTCAATTTCGATATTGAAAGGGCATGCAGGTGTTGTTAATTCTAAAGTGAATTTTAGATTTCCATCATTTAGTTCTAAATTCTTTATCATACCCATAGATACAATATCTTTTTTCAAATCAGGATCAATAACTGTGCTTAATTTTTCAAGAACTTGATCGATTCCAACCATTGCGTAAAAAAACCAATTTACTTTATTTAAACATAAGTCGTACATCAAAAAAATTATCATTTATTTGGAAAATCAGCAAAATTTTTAGAAATTTAGGCATAAATCACCCAAAGATTCATAAATTGAAATTCAAGAAATACAACACAGTTGTTTTCTATATCTACTCTAGTTGATGTTGTTAGGATTCCTCCAAGTTTGTTTGGAACCACACTCAAAAAAGCTGGAATGAATATTCTCAAAGAAAAGTATGAGAGTATGATTAATGCCGAATTAGGTTACATCATTATGATTTTAGACGCTAAAGTTAGTGAAATGGGTAAAATGATTGCAGGTGATGGTGGCACATTTCACAAAGTTGAATTTGAGGCATTAACATTTTATCCAAAATTACAAGAAATTGTTCAAGGCGAAATAGTAGACATTACAGACTTTGGTGCATTTGTAAGAATAGGACCAACTGATGCATTACTTCACTTATCACAAGTTATGGATGATTATCTAAAAAGTGATGTAAAATCTGGAATGATTCTAGCTAATCAAAGTGGTAGAACACTTAAAGTTGGATCTACACTTCGTGCAAGAATTACTGCAGTTTCATTAGGAAAAGCTGCAGCTATGGGTAAAATTGGAATTACATGTAGACAACCATTCCTTGGTGCAGATAGCTGGATTGAAGAAGAAATTAAAAAAGCTGAAGGTGGAAAAGATGAATCAGCAAAAAAAGTTGAAGTAGAGGCAAGTTAAGATGGGTAGAGAAATGGCATGTAGGAAATGCAAATTTGTAACAATAGGTAAAGTTTGTCCGAATTGTAAATCATCAGATTTAACACCAGATTGGAGTGGAGTAGTACTAGTAGTTGATCCAACAAATTCAGAAATTTCAAAAACTTTAGGTATAACACAAAAAGGCAAATACGCAATTAAAGTAACATAAAATATTTCCAAATATTTAAAATCAAATTAATATTTTATCATAATATTGTCATTCAACTCAAAAAAACAATTACAACAATTTCTTGCTGAAGATATAGGTAAAGGCGACATTACAAGCAACCTTTTACCTAAGAAAATAATTTCAGTGAAAATTATTTCAAGAGAGAATGCAATTATTGCAGGAGTAACACATGCTAAAGAAATTTTCAAAATCAAGGGATGTAATGTTAAGATTATAAAAAAGAATGGTTCTAAAATCAAACCAAATCAAACAATTATGACAATAACAGGTAATGCAGGAAAGATTTTGATGTGTGAGAGAACTGCATTAAATCTACTTACACGGATGAGTGGAATTGCAACACAAACAAATGAAATGGTGAAAAAAATTCCAAAGAAAACAAAATTGTATGCTACAAGAAAAACAGCCCCAGGACTTAGATATTTTGACAAAGAAGCAGTGGAGATAGGCGGAGGTAACAAACATAGACTCAGATTAGATGAAATGGTGATGATAAAAGACAATCACATAGCAATAGCAGGTTCATTGCAATCATTAATTAAAAAAGCAAAAAGAAAATATAAAAAATTTGAAGTTGAGGTTGAAAATATTCCTGATGCAGTTCTTGCAGCTAAACAAGGAGCATCAATAATCATGTTAGATAATTTTACACCAATACAAATAAAAAAAGCAATTCAAGTTCTCAAAAATCAAAAACTACGAAACAAAGTATTACTAGAAGCATCAGGAGGAATTAATTTGGAAAATATTACAATATATGGAAAAACAGGTGTAGATATAATTTCAGTAGGAAGTATTACAAATTCTGTTAAAGGAATTGATATGAGTTTAGAAATTTAAGAATTTATTTCGTTTAATAATTTTGCAACTGATTTATTTTTTGGATCAATCTCCATAATTGTTTCACAGCATTGTATTGCTTGTTTATTTTCACCTAGTTTTTGATGAGAATATGCTTTCAAAAGTAAAACATCGATATCATGAGACCCAATTTCAAGAGATCTTTCAAAATAGGGAATAGCAATTTTGTAACTATCTTTTAGATAGTAAATTCCACCAACCATAAACAAAGCATCGTGATGATGTGGGACTGTTTTTAAAAGTTCTAAACCTGATTTTAGAGCATCTTCATATTTTTTTGCTTTAAGTAATTTTTTAAATTCTTTAAATTTTTTAATATTGTTTTTTAGTTCAGAATCTTTTGGAGTTTTACTAAACAATCCGACCAAAACAAACCACGTATCCTAGCTAATTGCAAGCATTCTATCTATCGCTAAACGTGCTTTATCAGCAATTTCTTTTGGAACGGTAACTACATTTTTTTCATTTACCAATGTATCATATACTTTTTCAAGGGTAATCATTTTCATATATTGACATTCAGCTTTCTCTGATGCAGGAATGAATGTTTTACCAGGATTATCTTTTCGCATTCTATATAAAATTCCAGTTTCTGTAGCAACAACAAAGTTTTTTGCATTTGACTTGTGAACATGGTTTAGCATTCCTTCAGTAGAGAGAATAGATACTTTTTGATTATCAAAACTTCCATTTGCAACATCATACATCATAGGAGTAGTACAACTACATTCAGGATGAATTACAAATTCTGTATCTTTCATAGATTCCAATTTCTTTGTTATATCCTCAGGAGTAATTCCTGCATGAACATGACATTCACCTGCCCATATATGCATATTTTTTCGTCCAGTCATTTTTGCAACATAAGATCCCAAAAACATATCAGGTAAAAATAAAATATCTTTATCTTCAGGAATTGATTTTACAATATTCACAGCATTAGATGAAGTGCAACAATAATCAAGTTCTGCTTTAATTTCCGCTGTAGTGTTAACATAACCTACTGTGATAGCTTTTGGATGTTGTTTCTTCCAATTTCGTAATTCACTAACTGTTATAGAATCAGATAA
>JAPYTM010000091.1 GCA_029941825.1 Candidatus Nitrosopumilus sp. | reverse complement strand
AAAAAATTATAATTTTAAAAATTACTCTAATTGGTATAAATCTAATTTACAATCAATACTACAATCTGATGTAGCCCAATCTAGTGTATTTTCTTGTGGAATCATTCCAAGTGGATCATACTTTTCAAATTTTGTCATTCCTTGAATAGATGATAACATTACTACTTTAGAGTCATTTGATGATGTCATGTCTATTTGTGAATTACTTTCATTTAGAATTCCATTTGTAAGGTTTGTAATTGAGTTAATCACTCCTACAGGAATATTACTTCCTCCAACAACATACAACATTGAACGTTTTATTGCATTTGGTGGGGCATTTTCATATAGCATTTTTAGCGAATCTCTAAGTGATTCTTCTATGTTTTGTCCATCTTTGCTTGTTGTGAGAATATTTGTTTCAGATGAAATCTCTGATGTACTAAGTGATTTTACTACGTGCATGATTGCAGAATTTGCGATATTATAGCATGTTTTAGAATTTAAATCTGGATTACTCTCAAGTAATGAATCATTATCCAACACAATTGTACATTCAGAGTTTTCTCTAACTCTTTTTAGTGATATTCCAGAATTGAAAATTCTATCTTTTTCATATTTGAAAGGCATAATTGCAAATGAAACTAATCCTTTGCCTTCTTCTTTACACATTTCTGATACAACTGGAGCCATTGCTGCTCCTGCTTTTCCAGCCAAATTACTCATTAAAATTATTGTAGAATAGTTTGCAATTTTTGATTTTATTTCATCTGCAGCCATGTATGTTGAACCTCGGATTAATTGGACAGATGGATTTACTACTGACTCAGTTGTTATGTGAATAGAATCATTATTTGATGAAAAATCTTTTGAATCATTACTAATTAGTATACAATCTGAATTAAGGACGTTTTTTGCTTTAATTGCTAATTTTGAGCCTACGCCACCTAACCCTATGATCAAAATTGGTTCTTTAATTTGTAAACTCATTCTGTTCTTGTTTTCTGATTTAGATAAAAAACCTTCTTACGTTTTTTTAATCAAATTTTAGATCGAAAAAAATTAGCTTGCGATCTTCCCTATCAGTCTCTTTACTGTGGCATCTATGATTTCAACTGTATATGATTGACCTATTTCCACTTTCTCTTCAACGGATATGGGTTTGTAAGCAAAGTTTCTGCCTTTAATTCCTTCATCTGTTTTTTCATCAAATAACACTTTACCCTTCCATCCGATCCATTTTTGATTACTCTCCATTGATAATTTACTGATCTGCTCAAAAACTAATTTACTTCTTCGTTTAACTTCGGCAGCATCAATTTGTTTCCATTCAGCTGCATCTGTACCTGGTCTTGCACTATACTTGGATAGGTTTACGACATCAGGTTTTATCTCGTCAAGCAAAGATATTGTTTTTTGAAAATCCTCCTCAGTTTCTGAAGGAAATCCCACAATAATGTCCGTTGAAATGGTAAATTCTGTGAATCTTTCTTTAATTTTTTTTACTATCTCTCTAAAAGTTCCTGCAGTATGACCTCGTTTCATATCATGAAGTACTTTGTCACTTCCACTTTGAACTGGAATATGAAGAAATTTGAAGACTTTATCATTATCAAAAGATTCAATTAATTTTTCTTTAATTCTTGGCATGTACATGGGATTCATCATACCAACTCTTACCATAAAGTCTTCTGGAATTTCTACAACTGAATTAACCAATGTTGGTAAGTCAGTTCCAATATCAAATCCATAACATCCATTATCTGTAGATGTCAACCATACTTCTTTACACCCTTCTTTGATTTCTGTTTGCACTTGTCTTACGATGTCTCCTAATCTATAACTTGAAAGATCTCCCTTTGATAATTTTGTTTGACAAAATGTGCATTCACTCATACACCCATTTGCAATCTCTACAATCCCTACTGCTGGATTTAGTCTAACTTTTGGAAGCCCAACTTTTGATAAATCTGAATCCTCTAACGCAATTTGCTTTTTTCCACTTAATGCGGAATTAATCACTTGAAGTGTTTTTCCTAATGAGTTAGGTCCTAGTAAACTTGCATTTCCTGAGAATTTTTCAACAACATTTTTTTCAGCTTTTGGAAGACATCCTGCAACAATTAGTGGTTTTGTCTTTAATGATTTTATTCTATACATCATCTTGTTTGCAGTTGAATCTTTTACAGAACATGTAACTATAACATTTAGATCAGATTCTGAAGAATTATCCACTAAAGTGTGACCTCCATTTAGAATCAACCCTGAAATCATTTCTGAATCTGCAAAACTCGCAGAGCATCCATAAGCTTCTACGAAAATCTTTGCCATGATTTATCCAAATAAAGAGTCGATTTCTTTATTACTCATTAATTTTTTTGAAACAACTAATTCTCTAATTGTTTTTCCAGTTTTTAGTGACTCTTTGAACAGTTCTGCAGATTTTAGATATCCTATTTTTGGAGTTAGTAATGTTACAATCACTGGACTATTTTCTATATCTGCACGTAGTTTGTCTTTGTTTGCAGTAAGACCATCAATTAGGTTTGCAGAAAAAATAGGCAAGAAATTTTTGAGCATATCTGTTGATTCTAACATACACTTTAGCATTCCTGGTAACATTACATTTAGCTCAAACTGTCCACTTTGTGCTGCATAAGATACTGCAGTATCATTTCCAATTATGTTAAAACAAATCATGTTCATACATTCAGCTAATGATGGGTTTATTTTTCCTGGCATGATTGATGAACCTGCATGTACTGCTGGAATTCCTAATTCTGCTAATCCTGCAATGGGACCTGATGCCATCAATCTGATATCGTTTGCAATTTTTCCAACTTCCAATGCAAAATTTCGTAATGCACTTGATGCATTCACCACTGCAAATTTACTTTGTAAGCTATGTTGCATATCTTTTTCTGGTTTTAGTGAGAGTTTAGAAATTTTTCCAAGTTCTGAAATTACAATTTTTCTATACCCTTTTGGTGTATTTGCACCTGTGCCCACTGCGGTTCCTCCTAGTGCAATATTTTGTAATTCTTTTTGAGATGAAATGATTTCGTTACGTGCTTTACTAATTGATGTAACATAAGCTGCAAATTCACTTCCGAGTGTTACTGGTAATGCATCCATTAGATGTGTCCTACCAATTTTTTTAAATGATGAGAATTGTTTTGCTTTTTTAGATAATGTTTTGATCAAAATATCAATTGCAGGAATTGTTTCTTTGAGATTCATCAAAATTGCAACATGCATGGCAGTTGGATATGTATCATTACTTGATTGTGACATGTTGACATGATCATTAGGATGTAAGAATTGGTGTTGTCCTTTCTTTTTATGAAGAATTTCTAGTGCCACATTTGCAATAACCTCGTTTGAATTCATATTAAATGCAGTACCAGCTCCGGAGTTTATCATATCTACTACAAATTGATCAACATATTTTCCAGATAGAATTTTATCACATGCAGAAACTATTGCTTTTCCACGTTTTGAATCAATAGCCTTGGTTTTCATATTTGCAATAGCAGCTGATCGCTTTATCATCACAAAGGACTTTATCAAATTTACATGGCTTTTGTTTCCAGTTACATGATATTGTTTAATTGCTCTTCCAGTAAATGCGCCATAGTATGCATCTGCTGGAATTTTGACTTTACCTAAAGAATCCTCATCTATTCTGAATTTCATATGGCAATTTAATGACTTAATCCCTATTGATTCTTTTCAATATGTTGAGATCTAGCTTAAGCATTATATAATGAAGAAAATTTGTTGTTTTATGAATAAGCGTATTAGCATGCTCTTTACAATTGCAGCAGTAGCTGTAATGGGAGCAACCTTATTCGGAAGCACATACACACAAACCCAAATGAGTGCACAAGGACTCGACATCAACAAAATGGATGTTGACGTACTTGAACAAATCCATCAAATGGGCGGTTTACAACTTGTAATGCCTCAAGCATTCGCAGAAACTGATTGTGGTGCACTTGCAGAAACTGGACGCAACGTAGTTGAGTTCAATCTAACTGGTGAAAGTGTTGAACTTCCAATTATGGGAGGAAAAAC
>JAPYTM010000090.1 GCA_029941825.1 Candidatus Nitrosopumilus sp. | reverse complement strand
CAAAGGTATCAAAGAAATAGAAAAATTTCAAATTATTTTGTTTAATCCAATTCGACCAATGCTTGCTGACAGAGTAAAAAGTGAGGATGAAGCAATTGCAAAAATTGGGGATAGGTTTGCAGCAGAATACAAATTAGATGGGGAAAGAGTGCAAATTCATATCGAAGGAAAAAAAGTGGAGTTATTTTCTAGAAGTTTAGAAAAAATTTCAAATTATTATCCAGATATTATTGAAAATATTCCTAAAACAATTCAAGCAGACAATGTAATATTAGAAGCAGAGGCAGTGGCAATCAATGAGAATACAGGAGAATTTTTACCATTTCAAGAATTAATGCATAGAAGAAGAAAATACAAAATAGAGAAAGCAGTAACACAGTATCCAATCACAATAAATTTTTTTGATATTTTATATTATAATGGAAAAAGTTGTTTAGAATTAGATTACAAAGATAGAAGAGAAAAATTAGAAAGAGTTGTAAAAGAAGATAATTTTGCAAAATACATTCCAATGGTAATAGTAAAAAATAAAAATGAAATTGAAGACTTTTTTGAAAATAGTATCAATGCAGGGAGTGAGGGTTTAATGTTAAAGATGTTAGATAAACCATACAAAGCGGGATCAAGAGGAAGTCATTGGTTAAAACTTAAACGAGAATACCAAAATGAATTAGGAGATAGTTTAGATCTTGTTGTAATAGGAGGATTTTTTGGAAAAGGTAGAAGGACAGGAAATTATGGTACGTTACTGCTTGCAACATATGATGAAGATTATGATATATTCACTAGTATTTGTAAAGTAGGGACTGGTTTTTCAGATGAAAGTTTAGATCAATTATATCAAATATTACATCCAAAAGTTACAATCAAAAAAAATCCACGTATTAATAGTGAAATGGAGGCAGATGTGTGGTTTGAACCAGAATTAGTAATAGAGGTAGTAGCATCAGAAATTACACTTAGTCCGATTCATAAAGCAGCAAAAGATAAGATTAGGAAAGGTGCAGGGCTTGCTTTAAGATTTCCAAAGTTTACAGGTAAAATCAGAATTGAGAAAATATCAGAAGATGCATCAACAAATGATGAAGTAATTACACTATACAAAGGACAAAAAAAAATTGCTCATGATAAAAACTTGATATAATAACACTCAAAAATATCAAAAATCATAGAGGATTTAAATTACCTGTAAAGTTTTTACATTCTGTTATGTATAGTGGAGAGCTTGAAGTTCAAGCAAAAAGAAAGGCCATCGCAGTTTTACAAGATGAGATAAATAGAATCCTAAATGCAGCCAGAGAACTTGCGACATTACCTGATCTTATGATGAAAAAAGATAAGACAGGAATCAAAAATGTGTTAGAACAAATTTCAACCATTGAAGAAGAAGTAGAAAGTCTAAGAAGAAAGATCACACGAGAAGTAGCAGATGTAGGTGGATTAATCATGAATAGGGAAAATCTTCTCAATACAGCATATACAATGGATGAAATTGCAGGCTACATTACAGGTATTTCATTCAAACTCTCAAATGTAAAAGTAACTACACTAAAAAGTTCAAAACTGGATAAAGACATTACAAAGTTAATTGAACTTGTGGTAGATGAAGTTTACAAATTGAATGAAATTATTAGAAGTCTCAATACAAATACTGCAAATGCAATTGAGTTAGCTCAAGAAACGCAAACAATAGAAAGAGAAATTGATATAAAATATAGACAGGCAACAATTAAGCTTCTAACCGAAGTTACAAACATGAAAGAAGTAATGTTGATAAAAGATGTAATAGAAGGTATAGAAGAAATGGCAGACAAATGTCAAAAAGTGTCAGATTCTTTCATATTATTAGCATTGAGTCTCTAAAGAAAAAATCTTCCATATTTTTAATTTATTTTACATTCACAATGAATGATCATTTTAACTAAAGAATTCATATACACTTGAAGAAGAATAAAAATTATGAAGAGTGAATTAATTGAAAACAGATTAATTGTTTGGAATATTGAAGATTCACGTAATCTTTTCAGTCAAGGATATTATGGAAAACCAATAGGTATTCCAAAACCAAAAATTGAAGAAATTGATGTTCCATTAATTTTAGATTTGATTGAAGGATTATATCTTTTGGAAAACAAAAAAATTACAATCACCAAATCAAAACAAAAAGTAACAGTTGAACAGATGGTTGAGATTTGTAAAAAAGAAGTTCATGAATTTGGGAAAAAATATCTAGTTTACAAAAATTTTAGAGATAAAGGATATGTTATTAATCCCGGAATAAAATTTGGGTGTGATTTTGCAGTATATGAGAAAGGTCCAGGAATTGATCATGCTCCATTTTTAATTCAAGTATATACCAGAACTGAATCAATTACATCAACAGGAATTGTTCTTGCAGGACGGCTTGCAACTTCAGTTAGAAAACAATTCATTTTAGCAATTCCAAAAGGTAAAGATAAAGTAGATTTTCTTGCACTAGATTGGTGGAAAGCCTAAACTGCCTTTATGTGACCGGCAATTTTATCATAAATTTCAAAAAGTTCTTTTGAAATACCAAAAGCAATATGATTGTCCCATTTGCTTCTAATTCTTATCGCACCATCAGTGGGTTCAACATAGATTGTAGCATTTTTGATGGATTGTTTAGTAATTAAATCATTTAATTCAGAATCTTCATTTAATTTTATAGCTAATTTTCCAGGGCCATTCCATTCAACTTTAGTAACAGACTTGGATGCAAAATGTCCAGTCGTAGAAAGTTTTGTTTTTGCAACAAAATTTTGTACATCCCATAGAAAAGGATCTACTGAAACGATAAAATGAGCTTGAAACCTATCTAATGCACCCCAGGGAAGTGGATTTGGATCTTGCATATCTATCCCTTTTGAATTATTTGTATTGTGTCAATGTTTGAATTTTTAACATCAATACATCCTTTGTTTGTAACCATTCGGGGTGTTTGTGAAAAATATCTACTATAGTAATCTCCTTTTTCAATATCATAAGTTCCAATTTCTTTGGATTCGGAATCTACTCCAATTTCTTTTAACATATCACTAAATTTTTCAGGCCAGGTTTTATAGACAAATGTATCTAATTCTGAATCATGCATTAAAAATCGTTAATCATACCCACAAATAAAGATATCAAGAAAATCACCACATAAGATCAATCCAATTAAATATTACAAAAGATACGACAGGTCATCTATGTTAAAGTTTCAAGGAAAAATCGCTTTAATTACAGGTAGCGGAACAGGAATTGGGAAAGCTATTGCAACAAAATTTGTTGAAAAAGGAGCAAGTGTGATTATCCTTGGAAGAAGAAAAGAACCATTAGTGGAAGCAGCAAAAGGATTAGAAGAAATTATTTCACAAAACAATACAGGTGCATCAGTTAAAATTTTTGCAGGAGTAGATGTTGCAGATGAATTAGCAATGACTGGGATGTTTGATTCGCTCAGAAATGAAAATATCAATGTAGATTATGTCATTAACAACGCAGGTGTTTCAGGACCTGTTACATGTTTTGCAAATGCACCATTAGATGAATTCAAAAGTACAATTGGAATTCATTTAACTGGAACTTTTTGGGGTTCAGTTCAAGCACTAAAAGTTATGAAAGAGGGAGGAAAAATTATTACAATTTCAACATTTTTCACAGAAGAAAGGCCATTAGAGCAAAGACCATATAGATTTAGAAGTCCATATACAGCCGCACAAGGTGCAAAAAATAGATTATCAGAAGCAATGTCATGGGAATTAACAGATAAAAAAATCATATCTATTGCAACAAATCCAGGTCCAGTTCATTCAGATAGAATTTACAAGACAGTGTATCCCAAAGCCGCAGCAGAATTTATGAGAGTTAGTGGGTTTGAAGATTTAATTCCAACAGAGGTAAGTACTGCAAGTCAAGAACTGTTACCCCTACTTGGAGAAGATGAAAACATAATCAAAGAAGGAATCGCAAAAGCTGCTGCAAAACTTGCAAATGGGAAAGATGTTTCAAAATTAACTGAAACATTTACGAATTTGTTAAACAAAATTCAAACAATTGCAGAAAAAGTTCAAAATAATACATCACATATGATTGCAAATAAAGA
>JAPYTM010000089.1:2765-4137 GCA_029941825.1 Candidatus Nitrosopumilus sp. | reverse complement strand
TGAACTTGCAAAACTTAGAGTAGATGGTTCTAAAGGTACATTACGAAAAGAAAGTGGTAAGCTAAAACCATTACGTCACGATATTGCAAGAATGTTAACTGGGTTAAATGGGAGAACAGATGAGAAATGATTACAGTAGATAATATCACATCCCATGAATTCATAGGATTAGACACTGAGATCACAAAATCTACAAATTCCCAAATAGTAGGATTAAATGGAAGGATTATCAATGAAACAAAATCAATGTTTACAATAAATACAGATAAAGGAATAAAATCAATTGCAAAATCCCAAAACAGTTGGAAATTCTCAATTGGGAGTCAAGATGTAGTAGTTGAAGGTATAAAAATTGCAAAAAGACCATTTGATAGAATTGGAGGAAAGAAATGACACTTAATATCGGATTAAAAGTAAATGCACCAAAAAGAGAATGTGAGGATATTCACTGTCCATTTCATGGAAACCTCTCAATTAGAGGAAAACTCTTTGATGGTAAAGTTACAGGTAGTAAAGCAAAACAAACAATCACATTACAAAAAGAAGCACCAATTTACTTTAGTAAGTTCAAACGATATGCAAGAGGTAAAAGCACAATTCATGCACATGTACCAGGTTGTATAGATGTGGAATCTGGAAACCACGTATTAACTGCAGAATGCAGACCAATCTCAAAATCAGTATCATATGTTGTTGTGGAGGTTAAAGAATAATGGCAAAGCAAGCAGGTAAAGGAGTAGAAGAATTCCGTCCATATGTTACAAGATCAATTCCAGTTGGTGCACAAATTGTATGTGCAGATAACTCTGGTGCTAAAATTTTAGAAGTAATCAATGTTCCAAGACATAAAACAAGAGCATCAAGACTTCCAGCAGCAGCAGTTGGGGACTTTTGTAATGTTGTAGTAAAGAAAGGACCAGCTGAATTAAGAAAACAAGTGTATGGTGCAGTTATTGTTAGACAAAAATATGCAGTTAGAAGATTAAACGGTACAAGAGTTTGTTTTGAAGATAATGCAGCAGTATTAATCACTCCAGAAGGGGAAACAAAAGGAACAGACATCAAAGGACCAGTTGCAGCAGAAGCTACAGAAAAATGGCCAAGAGTAGCTAACTTGGCATCAATGGTGGTATGATAAAATGAAACCAACAAAAATGCGCAATCAAATGATTTTTCAGGCAACATTCCAAACAAGAAGTAAACAACTTGGAAGTGCATTATCAAAAGACTTGCATAAAAAATATGGTAAACGAAGTGTACGTGTAATTGAAGGAGACAATGTAACAATCCTTAGAGGTGAATTTAAAGGAGTAGATGGTAAAATCTCAAAAATATCTACAGAAAAAAGTAGTGTTGCAATAGATGGAGTTAA
>JAPYTM010000089.1:0-2665 GCA_029941825.1 Candidatus Nitrosopumilus sp. | reverse complement strand
TAAAACTACAATCAATAACGGGAAAACACAAATTGGTTTCCACGATGGTCGTTCAATTATTTCAGATGAAAAGCTAAAAGTTGGAGATACTTGTTTGATACAAATTCCAGAAGTGAAAATTATCAAAGTGATAAAATTAGAAGCAGGTTCTAAAGGTCTAGTAGTTAGAGGAACTAACGCAGGACAAATAGGGAACATTGAAACGGTAGATGAAGGAACATTCATTCTTCCAAAAAAAGTTATTCTTACATTAGGTGAAAGAAAAATCGAAATTCCAGCTGAACTGATAATGCCAATAGGTAAAGGAGAACCAGTAATTCAATTACAATAATAATATGTCTCAAACAACAGAATCCCCAATGCGAAAAATATCTTTAGAAAAGATAGTTTTGAATATGGGTGTAGGTAAATCCGGCGATGTAATTGATATTGCAAAGAATGCATTGCAGCAAATTGCAGGAAAAAAACCATCATCACGTAATGCACGAGAAACACAAAGAGATTGGGGAATAAGAAAAGGTGAAGCAATTGGTGCAGCAGTAACTGTTAGAGGAGAAGATGCAGTAGCATTAGCTAAAAGATTGTTTGAAGCAAAAGGTAATGTGGTTAAAGGAAGATCATTTGATAATTTTGGAAATTATTCATTTGGAATCAATGAACACATCGACATTCCAGGAGTAAAGTATGATCCACATATTGGAATTTTGGGTTTAGGAATTTCAATGACATTGGCTAGACCAGGTTTTGGAATTAGAAAAAGAAGTAAACACAAAGTAAGTATTGGAAAATCCCACACAATTTCAAGTCAAGAAGCAAAGGATTATCTAGTAAAAGAATTTGGAGTGACAGTAGAATAATGCCTAAAGATAGATCATACGAATTTACTGGAAGAAAAAAACATGACTTTGGCAGAGGATCAAGATGGTGTAAAAGATGTGGAGATTATACAGCAGTCATTCAAAAATATGATTTAATGTTATGCAGACGATGTTTTAGAGAAGTTGCAGTGTCTTTAGGGTTTAGGAAAAATCGGTGATATTATGCCTTCAACTAATATTTTATCAAATTTGTTTGTTACACTATACAATAATGAAACACGGAGAAATACTTCATGTACAATACTCCCAACTTCAAAATTAGGAATCGAAGTTCTAAAAACACTTCAAAAAGATGGCTATGTTGGAGAATTTGAGCATATTGATGATAAAAGAGGCGGAAAATGGAAAATAAAATTATTAGCAAAAATTACAAAGTGTGGAGCAATTTCACCCAGATTCAAAGTAAAAAATAATGAGTTCAACAGTTGGGAGCAACAGTATCTACCAGCATACGATAGAGGAATGCTTCTAGTTACAACAAATCAAGGCGTAATGTCTCACCATGAAGCAACAGAAAAAGGAATTGGAGGATTTTTGATAGGTTATGTCTACTGAGCAACTCGAAAAATTTCAAGATGAAGTAGAAATTCCAGAAGGAGTTACAATTACACAAAGTAAACACATGTTATCATTTGTAGGTCCATTAGGTAAAACATTCAAGAGTTTTAGAAGAATACCAGTAGATATAGAAATTAAAGATAACAAAGTAATTCTAAAGTCAACAGGTTACAAAAAAAGAGACTATGCAATTTTACATACTGCAAGATCCATCATTAGAAATATTTGTGAAGGTTTAGTTATTGGGTATTCAATTAAAATGAAAGTTGTATATGCACACTTTCCAATTACAGTAAAAGTTGAAGGAAGGACAATCATAATTGAAAATTTCCAAGGGGAACGTGCACCAAGAAAAACACACATTATTGGCAATACAAAAGTAGTTCCTAAAGGAGAGGATGTACTTCTTACTGGGGAAGTTTGGACAGACATTACACAAACTGCTGCCAACATTGAATTAAAAACCAAGGTAAAAAACAAAGATCATAGAGTGTTCTTAGACGGTATCTATGGATATGAAAAGAAAAAAGGCATAGACAAGTAAATTTTAATTCTATGACTCTTGATCCTGAATTTACAAAACAAACAACTAATCTAATTGAACAAACTTTAGAATTATACAAATCATCAGGTGCATCACCTAGAATTGGGGAAACTTGGGACTGTGCAAATGTTGGAGATTTTTTATGTGGATTTTTTGTTGGTGAAATGGTAGGTTCTGCACTTAGTGCTTTTCAAATTGTTCATAAAAGAGAACCAACAGCTGATGAACATTTAGAAATTATTGAATTAGTTGAGAGTCATTCAAATGAAATCAAAGAATTTTTTGCCAAGTTTAACTAAATAATTATCACATAGTTACTAAATACACATAGTCGTAAGAATTAAATCACTTTTGTCAAGGTACAAACTTGTGCCGCCCTAGCTCAGCGTGGTAGAGCATCCGGCTGTTAACCGGATGGTCGCCAGTTCAAGTCTGGCGGGCGGCGCTTTATTTCAAAACTCGAGTTTAGAAACATTTTTTTTTTTGAGATATGTTAGTATCACCAATTATACTAAATTATATGTCTAAATTCGAATTTAGAAACATTGATCGGTTGATAGTAGTTAGTGTACACTATTAGACAACCAAGATCTAATAGATGATCGCATATCTACAATAGTGCAGGAGGATTACATTGGCCAGAACTAGAAGGGCTAACAGATATTGTGTAGATTGCAGTGCAAGA
>JAPYTM010000088.1 GCA_029941825.1 Candidatus Nitrosopumilus sp. | reverse complement strand
AAACCATTTGGTTTTAGGTGGTTTTTAGTTGGTTTTGAGTAAAAAAAACACCTTTTGTAATCGTGCCTGTGTGAAAATAGAGTAAAATCAGTTGGTTTACTTGTGGTTTAGTGGTTTGAGGTTGGTTCTTGGTATTATTGGTGGTCTATTGTATCTATTACCGTTGATTACCATTCAAAACCAATAGTATATATAGTGATTCTATCTCTGCTATATTATGAGTACACAAACACAAAAAGCAACTCAAACAAATCAGACAAACAATGTTTATGCAGTTTACAAACAAAATGTGCAAAAATACTTTGAAAGTATCACAAAAAATACTCCACAGTATTTCCAAGCAACAACTCATTTTCAAGAAGAATGCATGAAAGTCGCTGAGAAAACATTTGATGCTGCAATCTCAATGCAACAAGAATTTGCACAAAAATCTGGAATGAACACAGAAATTCCTAACGCTGCAAAAAATGTAATTGTAGATTCCAACAAACAAATCATTCAAGCTGGTTCTATTCAAAACCAAATTGTAAAAACTGCATTTGATGCAACAACTCAAAACATCAAAGCATTCAATGATAACGTTTCAGCATTTACTGATTTGAATAAAAACATTATCCAATCTTGGGTAGAGTCATTCACATCTTTCAAAAACTAAGTGTGATTTTTCTTTTTTTTATTTATACAATAGACTTTTTGCAGCTTTGTTTATTATTTCACTATCTATATTGTGTATGCTTTGAGCAATGATTGCAACTTCGTCTTGATTAATTGCATGCTCTAAAGTAAGATAAACAGTAAACATTGGAACATACACCATTAACTGTTGCATCTTTTTACGCATGATGTGAATGTATGTTGTTTCCCCATAAACTTCATCAAAATGTTCTCTTCTAGTTCGTCTTGAGCTTACTTGATAGTAAAATAACACTCTATCCGCATTTGGCTCATTTGGGGTTGTAGCTTTTGATGATTGATCTAAAACAACATGTCCTTCTAAATCAATTAGTCCTAAATGTTCAATTCCTGAATGAATTTGAAAAATATATGATGCTAATTCTTTAATTTCATTAGTTACCATAATTTGTTTTAATTTTACTAGTATAAAATTAATTTGAATTTTTTTATTTTGAACCCATTCTACTTGGTTCACCAATTTTTGTATTTACAAATTGGTCAATTGCCTCATTCTCTGTAATTTTTTTGAGATCTGTTTGAACACCTTTGACTGATTCTAATGAATCTGACATTTTTGTGATACAGTTTTTCATTTGTTCTAAATCATGTCCTTCTATCTTGTTTTTACATTCAAAGCAATTTTCAGTCATTACATTATCTGATTCAATTTTTACTTAATTAACTTGTATGAAAATTAGATAAATTATTTTATTGTCATTGAATGGTATCCATTACCAACTAATTCTATAAAATTTGAGAATTTTTTTATATGATTATTTGGTATATTTTTCTTGGGGAAATTCTAGGTATGGCATGTAACTGTAATGGTGTTTGCACTCGATATAGAGCAAAACGTCTTGATAATGGTGGACGATACTCAAAAGGTCAGAAGAGATGTCAGAGGTGTGAGATTTTTATAAAGTGGGAGGGACTGTGGTGTCCATGTTGTAATTATAGATTAAGAACAAAACCCAGAAATTCAAAATACAAAATTAAATTTCAAGAGGAGATTATTCTAAATGGTATGTAAGGGGATTTGTCACAAGTATAGAGCAGTATGGATTTCACAAACTCTCCGTTATGCTAGTGGTCATAAGAGGTGTCTTGGATGTGATTTGTATTTGGAATGGGATGGACTACATTGTCCTTGTTGTGGTAAAAAATTACGATGTAAACCACGAACTGGTAAAAGCAAACAAATGTTTGTAGAACAAAAAATGGGGTTACAAAAAATTCAATGACATTTCTTGAAATTACTTTACACATAGTTTCTAAATTTTATTGTATCCAAAATCACTGTGAGGTATTATCATGAGTTGTTCATGTAGTCGAATATGCATACAATACAAAGCACAAAAACCATCACGTAGAGGACGATACGAATCCGGACAAAAGAGATGCAACTCTTGCGGTCTCTATATTTTTTGGGATGGTCTTTTTTGTCCTTGTTGTGGTTATCGATTGAGATTATCTCCACGCAACTCAAAGCACAAACAAAAATTTCTGAAATTAAAAGCTGAGAAAAAGGAGGTCATTATTCATGGTATGTAAGGGAGTTTGTCCTAAATATAAGATAACATTTTGTCTTAATGGTAATCGTTATGTCAATGGACAAAAAAGATGCAATACCTGTGATGTATTTGTAAAATGGGATGGTCTATTTTGTCCATGTTGTGGCAAGCGATTAAGAACCAGACCTAAAATTTCAAGATATAGGCGAAATTATACTGTACAAATTGAATCCAATATGGATATTTTATCATAATGACTATTGCGTTCATATTAATTCAGTGTGGAAATATCGATGTAGAGTTAGTTATTGAGGATTTAAAAAAAGTCAAATCAATTATAGAAATTCAAGGAGTATTTGGAAGTTATGATATAATAGTCAAAATGCAAGCAAAAGATAGAGCGACACTTCAAGAAATAATTACTTTGCAAATTAGAACAATTAAGAAACTCGGAATAACTCAAACATTACTACTTAATTGTTCAGACGGGGAATAATTATATGAAATTAAAATAAAAAAATTCTTTGAGTTATTTTTTAATTAATTATTTTCATATATTTTTAATCCCAATAGTTGTTTTATTTTTATGACAATTCTAACATATTAAACACAACTTATGTTATACTTTATTGTCTAGTGTATTACTAATACAAAATACCCGAACTGAAGGATCTGGATATTTGGGTGAACTTTTAAAAAATGATGGATTTGATATTACCAACATTAATGCAAAATATGACTCTCTCCCAAAAAATGATTTTTCATTGGTTGTAATTTTGGGAGCTCCTGAAAGTGTAAATGATAATTTGAATTATCTTAGAGAAGAGCAAAAATTAATACAAAATACCGTTGAAAAGAAAATCCCTGTTTTGGGAATTTGTTTGGGCTCTCAGTTGATTGCTAAAACTTTTGGTGCTTCTGTGTATCGTGGACTTGAAACTGAAATTGGATTTTATGATGACTTGAAGATTTCAAATAATTCTAAATTATTTTTAGGCATGAATAAGCCTTTTACTGTATTTCATTGGCATGGTGATACTTTTGATTTGCCTGATGGTGCAGTAAGATTAGTTTCATCTGAGAATTATCCAAATCAAGCATTTCAGTACAAGAGTGCTATAGGATTACAATTTCATTTAGAAGTAAATGAAGATATGATAAATCTGTGGCTTGACAATGCTGAGGAGACATTACAAAAAATTCCTTACATTGATCCTCAAAAAATACGTTCAGAAATTAATGAAAATATTTCAACTGTAAAATCAAATATGAAGAATTTTTACAACAATTTCAAATCATCTTTCGATCTTTGACCAAAGTTTAATATATTGAGTTTTGATTTATCGATCGAACGATGACTGCCGTTAACAAAATTTTTGAAGATACAATTCAAACCGATCACAAAGTCATTACTGAAGAATTATCAAAATCAATTCTCAAAACTTATGGAGTTAAAGTTCCACCTTTTGCACTTGTAACTTCTGCTGAAGAAGCAGCAAAACAAGCAAAAAAAATTGGTTTTCCACTTGTAATGAAAGTAGTTTCCCCACAAATATTACACAAAACTGATGTTGGTGGAGTTAAAGTTGGATTAGAAAACATCAATGATGTTAAAAAAACATTCACTGACATGTATGGTCGTCTTTCTAAAAAGAAAGGAGTTGATGTTAAAGGAATTCTTTTGGAAAAGATGGTTCCAAAAGGAGGAGTCGAACTAATTGTAGGTATACAAAATGATCCACAATT
The DNA here is from genome assembly GCA_029941825.1 of Candidatus Nitrosopumilus sp. GTDB lineage: Archaea > Thermoproteota > Nitrososphaeria > Nitrososphaerales > Nitrosopumilaceae > Nitrosopumilus. The sequence goes on along the minus strand of JAPYTM010000088.1, from coordinate 304 downwards.
TGGTCCAATACTTATGGTAGGACTTGGTGGGGTAATGACTGAAGTTTTCAAAGATGTTGCATTTAGAATGCTTCCAATTACAACCTCTGATGCAAAATCAATGTTAAATGAACTAAAAGGCGTAAAACTTCTCAAAGGATTCCGTGGTAGTACCCCAATTGACATGAACATGGTTACCCAAATGTTGGTAAATATTGGAAAATTAGGCGTAGAACATGCAAACTATGTTAACAGTATTGACTTTAATCCAGTAATTGTATATCCTAAATCTTACTTTGTAGTAGATGCAAAAATTATTTTAAAT